>DATJKY010000712.1:0-6584 GCA_035490955.1 Terriglobia bacterium
AAACTGTTGACGCCGGCCGTGTTGCTGTTAGCAAAGTTGAGCGTGTAATAGCCGAAGAGAGAAAGTTTCGTTCCCGTACGGACGCTAAAGTTGGCAATCACTTGGTTCTGATTGAACAGACCGTCCGACTCATATTGATAGATGTTTTCCGCCGTGCCGAACGGCCGGGTGCCGAAGTTTGGGGGATTGTAGGTTCCCGGAAGCGGTGCATTAATGTTTTGCATAATATACTGGTGAATTCCATGAGAAAGGAGATACGTGACCGATACAGTAGCAATCCTCGATAGTTGACGCTCGATGCCCACACCGCCCTGGATGGTATAAGACGGTTGTAGACTCGGGGCGATCTGGTAGACCGTAGGAGATATCTTGTTAGCCGGCAGCATGCTGAGCGTCTCGGCAGACGGAATAACGGGGAAGATATCAGGCTGCGCCACTACGTACTGCTGCTGGTTGACACCGTTAAGCCGCTCTGCCTGCAGTAGCGGGTTCCCGAACGTTTGGCTCTGGCTCCGCCCAAAGCGGTCGTAGAAAATGCCGAACCCGGCTCGCAAGACGGTCTTAGGGCTCTTTGCCCCGCCGAAGCCCCAGGCGAAGCCGACGCGCGGCCCGAAGTCGGGAGTAAAGCCAATATCATTCTGCGTCTCGAAGCGCAGCCCGAGGTTAAGCGTCATATTGGGTCGGAGCCGCCAGTCGTCTTCCGCGTAGAGGCCCACGTCAAACAGATTCACATGAGCGACCGGGTTTCCGGTGACGATTAGGAGCTGGCTCGCGCCACCCCCGTTCGCCCGAATCTGCGCCGGCTTCAAGCCCTGCGCAAGACCCTGCTCCGTGATCTGGTAGGCATCGAGCGACGGAAACGTATATGTGCCGTTGAAGTTGGTCGTGGAGCTGTTCGATTGTTGCGCGTAGCGCAGCCGCCCTCCGAACCTCAACAAGTGCCTGCCGTGCGACATGGAAGTGTAGTTCTGCAGCTCGTAGTTATTCTGATTGTTTACGATCTGTCCCAGGCTATTCTCGCCGGCGGTGAACGCCCCCAGCACCGCGATCGTGCAGTCGGCCGGGCTGCCCGAAGCAAATTGGCAAAACGCCGGCTGCGTATTCTGAGGGGACTGGTTGCTGCTGGAATGGATATATTGAAAGTGGGTCTCGTTCACTGCTCCCTCGCCCACAACCTGAGTGTCGCTCACCTGAAGGGTTTGCTCGGTGGTTCTGATGTTGTAGGCCTGGTCAGGGAGAGCAAACTGCCCCACTCCCTGGTTGTTTTGGTGGTCCTGCCAGAACTGGTAGCGAACGGTCAGAGTATTATTCTTGGTCAGTTGGTAGTCCACGCGGGGACTGAGGTTGGTGCGCGTTCGAGGAGTCAGCACTGCTTGGTTGAAGGGAACCTGATCGAAAGTGGGAGGCGGACCGAGAACGACGGCACTGACCACCGCGGCGTCGTCGATATTCCGGCGCTGTCCATCAAAGAAAAACGATGCTCTTTTGTTCAGAGGGCCGCCGATGTTGCCGTCAAAGATCAACGAATGGTAGGGTGGCACTTCCGGGGCAAAAGGGTTTCGGGAATTGAAGGCCGAATCGTTCCCATTCACCATCACCTGACCGTGAAATTTGTCCGTACCCGGCTTGGTGAAAATTTCGATACGGCCATAGCCCAGCTTGTCGTATTGCGCTGAGAACGGGTTCTGGTTGATGCGGATCTCCCGGATGGAGGACTTCGGCGGGAGCTGACCGGCGGTAAACCCGTCAATGTACATCTGGCCCCCATTAGGCCCCGCCGCCGGCCCTGCTAGCGCCTCGAGTTCAGACTGCAATTCGTCCGGGTCGTCGGAGAGTGCCTCGAGGTCCTTGCCCTGGATCACTACGGCACTGGCGTTGCTTTCAGAGCTGACGCTGACCCTTGTCGCCTCGCTGGTGACCTCCACCTTTTCCTGTTGCACCTCGATTTGCAGCTTGATGCTGAACTCGCGAACGCGGCCCGCGGTAATCTCGACGCCCTGCTGCTCATACAACGCGAAGCCTTGAGCGATGGCCTTCACCGTGTACTTCCCCGCCGCGAGTCCCTTGACCTCGTATGCGCCATCCTTGCCTGCCTGTGCCGGCGAGGTCTGCCCCGCCTCTGAGGTCACGAGCACCGTCGCGTCCGTTACGACCGCGCCCGAAGGATCGGTCACCTGGCAGTGAAGGGTTCCGGAAGGAATCTGCCCGAGCAAACCGCGGCCGAGGACAGCCGATAGGAAAAACGCCGGCAAGATAAGAGTGCGCCTTTTGAGCGGCCAATACCTCATCACAAGCTTCTCCACAATTTGGTCGTGGGTTAGCCACGGTCAGCGACTCTCTGACCGTGGTCTTCTTCCGCCTCCCCACAAAGGAAAAGCCCACGGTCACAACACCCGTGACCGTGGCGACCTAGGCCCTGACACGCTGACTGCCACATGAGCGATTATGATGTCGTCATGTTTTAAATCCCGACTCCCCTTGTTATTGCGCCACCTCTCCGCCAGGAGCAGCCAGACTCCAAGAAGATAGCAACGTGGCTTGAGTAGCGCTCGATGAGGACGTGAGAATAGGCTCGACGCCACTCAAGAGAGTAATCGCCGTCACCCCTCCAGTCGCCGTGCCCTGCGTCGCCACAATCATCACGGCGTCACCCTTTTGCAAATCGGCCAGCGTCGCTGCCGGCAACCGGTTCAGCATTTGCTGGAAATCGCGTCCACCACCCGGACGTGAACCTCCAGCGTCGCTAGGGGGTGCCCCGCCTCCCGGCTGTGAAGCGGAGGACGCGCTACCGCCTGTACCGCCTCCAGTCGGCGGGACACCCGCCGGCCCTCCTTTCAAGCGCATAGCAATCCCCTGGGCCATCATGGGAGGCAGCTTGCGCATTTGCGAGTCCCCCCCCACCTTCACGCTCACCGGCTTCTTTGTAATGGCGTCCATGACATTGACCGTGTTCTGGCTGGCGTCAACCGAAGCTACCGTGCCGGCTATGTTTCGAAACCACCCGGAGATGATCTCCTCCGCGGCAAACTCGCTGCCATCCGCGCTGCGTGACCCACGGGCGCGAAGCTGATCCCCCGGTTTGATCTGGTCGAGCGTTCCCGGCTTTGCGTCGTCGAATTTTACCGACTCGGGCGCATAGCGGCGTATAACGGTGTCCTTCGAAATATGAATCGCCAACTTGTTCACCGTGCCCATGGCCATGGTCGAGATTGTGATAGTCCCGCTTCCGGCGTCAACAGCACTCACAAGTCCCCCCACACCGCGCTTCTGCCAGTCCGCCCGTTCGGCCTGCTGCTTCTGCTCAATGTCACTCCGCTTCATAACGATGACCGCGGAGGCCACAAGCGACTTGGCGTCAGCCGATGGCTGCCCGCGCACCAAAATGCGATCGCCGACTTGTAAATCCTGCAACTTGATGGGCGTTGCGTCCTTCAGACTGGTTTGACCCGGTGCGGTACGCACCATACGGGTGGAGTCCTGGACGAGCACCGTGATGCCAGACCCCGAATCCGGAGCGAGAGTGACGGCGTTGCCGGCGATAGCCTTTACGGTGCCAACCAACTTCGTCCCCGCACTCTGGGAAGCGGGCTGGTTCTCCTGGGCCAAGCCTGCCTTGACAGGATTTGGAGCAGCGACACAAAAACCGCCGACGGCATCTATCGTCGCCAAGGTTAGCAGGAACACCGTCCTTCTTCTCAACACCATCGGCTGCTCCTCAAAACCCTCTAGTCTAGCAGGCTGCTGAAGAACGGGCTTCGCGTCTCGCAGAGGCCGCCTTTAGGCGGGCATGTCGTTGAATCTAAAGATGCCGGGCTAAAGCCTGCCGCTACGAGAGCCGTCCGAAATCGAGTTTTCAGCAGCCTGCTAGAGTTCTTCAGGAACTCGGCGAACCACACAACCCCACCGGGGCCCACTGGACCTCGTCAGCGAAGTACTACAACATTAAGGACGTAAGAGAACGTCACCACGTTTCACTCCACCTTGGCGCCCAAGATGGTGTGAAAAAATTCGGCCTGAGCGGGCTGGCGCACACCTTCAGGCGTGTCATTTAGGGCCTTTGGCCCGCGAAACGTCATGAAAATGCTAAGTCCTTTATTTTCAGTACAGCGAAATTTTACCTAGCATTTTCGACCGTGCGTTTTGAGGTGCTAGTCCCCGCCTTGCAGACCTAAGGTCTGCGCCGGCCGAGCTCTTCACACCTTCCGAGGGGGTGTGCCTGCTAATTGTCATTGGCGCCGGCCCCCTGTTTGAGCATGACCGTGGCATGCTTCAGCACGGCGTCCGTGATCTGGCTGCCCGAGAGCATGCGCGCCAGCTCTTGGGCGCGGTTTTTCTGGGTCTCCAGGTGAGTGATTGTAGTGACGGTGCGCCCGGCGCGTTCGAGTTTTTCCACGTAGAAGTGATGATCAGCAAAACAGGCGATCTGAGCAAGATGCGTGACGCACAACACCTGGGCGTCCCGCGCCAGGCGTTTCAGCCGCTGTCCAACTGACTCCGCCACCCGGCCGCCGATGCCGGCGTCCACCTCATCAAATACAAATGTCGGCGCGCGGCGCACTGCTCGCGACGCGCCTCCCAGGCGCCCTCTGCCCACTACGGTCTTCAGCGCCAGCATCAAACGCGACAGTTCCCCGCCGGAGGCAATTCTCTCCAGCGGTCTCATTTCCTCCCCCGGATTGGGAGAAAGAAGCAGTTCGATCTCGTCAATGCCCTTGGGTCCACCCTCCGCCGTCCGGAACCTTATTTCAAAGCGGGTCTTCTCCATGCCGAGCTGGCACAGTTCCTCGCGCACCAGTTTTTCCATTTTTCGTGCCGCTGTGCGGCGCTGCTGGGAAAGCGCCTCCGCCGCCTTCTGATACTCCGCCGTTGCCTCGGCCAGCTGGCGGCTGAGCTCCGCGCGACGTTCGTCGGCGTGCTCAAGGTTGGCAAGCTGATGTCGCGACTGATCGCGATAGGCCAGCATTTCCTCGATCGTCTTTCCGTATTTCCGCTTCAACCGCTCAATCAGCGCCAGGCGGTCCTCCACCTCTTCGAGGCGATTCGGGTTGACGTCCAACTTGCCCAGGTAATCGCGCAGAAAAAAGGCCAGGTCTTCGAGTGTTGCCTTCGCACCGGCCAGAGGCTCGAGGTAGGGTTCCACTCGCCCATCGTAGCGGCGCAATTCGTCCAGAGCGCGGCCGACGTTCGAGAGCGAAGCGCACGCCGAACCTTCCTCCTCGTAAAGCTGGCCGAAGGCGGCGGCAGCGGCGGCACGGATGCGCTCCAGGTTGCCGAGCACGCGTCGCTCCTCCTCCAGGCTCGAGTCTTCGCCCGGCTGAAGCCGAGCCCGATCCAGTTCCTGGACCTGGAACTGGAGCAGATCCATAGCCCGAAGTCGCTCCTGCTCGTTCTGGCTGAGAACTTCCATTTCCTTTTGGAGTTCGCGCCTTCGCACAAAAAATTGGCCCACCTTCTCCAGGCTTTCCTCAGCGCCTGCGAACTGATCTAGCAGATCGAGTTGGGCGTCGCGGGCAAAGAGAACCACGTGTTCATTCTGGCCATGCACCTCCACGAGACTCCGCGCCAAGTCCTTAACCGCGGTCAAAGTCACGGGCTGGTCGTTCACAAGCAACCGGCTTTTCCCGCCGCTCTGAATCTCACGCCGTAGGATAATCTCTGCCTCATCGGCACCTGTCAACCCATATACGTCCAGCCACGCTGAAGCGGCGGCCGGAACTTGTCCCGATGGAATCGGGAGGCCGGCACCTGCTGCACTAGACGACCCTCGCTCGCCGCTGACCGGCGCTAGAGTGAAGACGGCGGTCACCGTCGCACGCTCGGTTCCTGTGCGGATGACGTCGGGCGAAGCGCGTCCTCCCAGTGCCAGACCCAACGCGTCCACCAGGATGGATTTTCCGGAGCCAGTCTCCCCCGAGAGGAGGTTCAGCCCAGGACGAAATTCCACCCTGAGGTTATCAATCACCGCGTAATTTTGGATGTGGATTTCACGCAGCATGAAAAGCAGCCCTTCAGTCTCCTTCCGATTGTGTGGTTCCCACCCGGACGATACCGCAACGCATGCCACCCAGGCAACTGTTCTCCATGGGCATCTGGGCGCAGGCGGGAATCCTGGATCGAGCGTGAAATCGCAAGCACAATGTCCATCTCAAATCTCCAATCTCAGATTCCATCTTTCAGATATGGAACAAGGCGCGATAGGCGAGACGATTCGATTCCCGTCCTTCCATCGAGCCACAACCCTCTCCCCTCGCGGGAGAGGGTGCCCGAGGAACGAGGGCGGGTGAGGGGGCTCGACGGGGTCGCATACGTTAGTTAGCGTAGTAACCCACCCCAAAAACACCTTGCCATTGCGAGGCGGGGCAGCTATAGTATGTGTGCGGGGTGGAGCAGTCAGGTAGCTCGTTGGGCTCATAACCCAAAGGTCGCTGGTTCAAATCCAGCCCCCGCAACCAACGGAATCATAAGCTTGGCAGGAATTTGGGGAAGACCACAAACCCTCATAGGAGGAAACCGCTTGGGAGCCGTTCTGATCGGCTCCCTTTTTTCTTTCTTGAGCGCCATGCTGACGACCTTGCTGTTCGCCT
>DATJKY010000713.1:0-5981 GCA_035490955.1 Terriglobia bacterium
CCCGCAGCCTTTGGCGGACGTGGTGCTGCCGGCCGCAGTGGTAGTGCTTCACGGCACCACCGTAATGCAGTTCGCGCTAGCCGCCGGTCGTCCACAGTTGCTCTTCCCCGAACATTTGGAGCAGGCGCTGGCGGCCCTGCACATGCACCGTCTCGGTGTGGCGCACTACTTGCACGCTCCGTATCCAATAGAGGATATTGCGGAAGGATTAAGGCAACTAATGACGCGCTACGAGTTCCGTGAGCGAGCGCAACAGACGGCCCGAGCGATTCACGCCCGTGGGCCGTGGAACGCCTTGGAGCGAATCGCCGATCGCTGTCTCGCTTTGCTCGCCAGCCCGAACTAACATAATGGTCACTGACCCTGGCCATGAATGATCCCTCCGCATCGGCGCAAGCGTTCACGCCTCGGGGAGGAGGGAAGGCGTCGGTTGGTCAGCAAAGTGGGCTCGGACGGCTGCCGTGACGTAGGTGAAGACGTTCCGAGACTGCTGCCGGCAGGTCTCGATCACCGTCAACATCGTCTCCACGAAGCGGCTGCCGCCCGCGCTCTGCGTGCCGAAGGAGAGCTTCCGCCAGATGACTGCATGCCGCAGCGCCCGCTCGCTAGCCCGGATTCCCACAGAGGCCCAGCGACCTAACAAAGTAGGCACAGCAAGTAGAATTTAACCATCTTTTTTATAGTTTGCTATATCAGTGGAGATTGAGGGCGACGAAACCCAAACCGATTAGGGGGATTCCTTAGCAGGATAACTTAAGTTGAAGTTAAGGGCCGTTTCTTCCGAACTTGCTCAAGGTACTGATAGAGATCCTTTTCGCCAGACAGAAGAAAACGAAGGAAGCTCTGCCCTCGATAACGGCACGTTTCTTCTATACTTAGCAACACGAGGTAATCTCTCAAGCCACTCTCCGTCATCACTCCTTCTGAAATCTCTCGGTATAGAGCGAATTGCTTGATCGCATGTTCTGCGTTATTGTTATTCCAGGGTACGCTGTCGTACTCCAAGAACGCAAACAACTCGCCCCGATACTTCAGGAAACGTTTCCGATACTGTTCGGCAACCTCGGAGTTGAAGTTCGCAGACGCAAGAACCGTAAAGAACCTGTCCACGTCCGCGCGATGTCGGGCCAAGTACCGGTTCTGTAATCCATGCTGATCGACCGTCGCAATAATGGATCTGAGCAGCTGGGCAAACTGATCAATCAACTCCCGTAACTCTTCGTCCCACGGGTTCGCCAAGAGGTCGTCGTTGCAGTCCCTGATCAGATGGACGAGGCACCTCTGCTTCACGCAGTTAACGCCGTCGTAGGCTGCAAAGAAGTCGGACACCAATACACCACGGAAACCGGCCAAGACCTGTTGAATGAAATCCCCGTCTCTCGACGAATGGTACAGGTATGCCACATCCAGCATTGTCGCGAGAACCCAGACGTAACCAGTATCCCCTTGTAGCTTTGCCGAGGTCTCGTCGGCATGCAGGACCATCCCAGCCACGATGCGTGCCAGAATCTGCTGGTATGTGTCTTTGTAGTATTTCGTCAGTATGCCTTGAAAAGAATAGAGTTCACCGTGGTAGATCTGTACGCCAAACAACTCCCAGGCCAACTCGTGAATACTGTTAAAACTCAGCCGGTGGACGATATGAAGGTACAAAGCCCAGCTTTGAAACGCATGCGTATACTTCCGGATCCTTGTGCGGTTCTTTAGGCGCACGGGAAGAAAGCGGCGACCACAATTCTGGCACCGATATTGCCGAGACCAGTACTTCGTGATATGGCATCGCACTCCCTTCTTGGAGAACCGCAGGTCTCTTTCACACCTGAAATGCATTGGCCCCCGCTTGCTTTCTCTCACATCGGTAGAGTTGCAGTGGGGGCACTTCTTGCATCGTACTTTAACCCGCAGGTTGGTAGAACGGCTGGTGAAGTATTGTTTCGCGTTACGCCTGCCTTTCTTTACGAACAACTGTTTAAGGTTGTCGTTCGTCCTGACGTACACGTTCTCCCTCTGGTAGTCGAAAAAGGCGCAACGATTGATAGCCTCGAAATCAGGGATTAGCTTGTTCTTCCGGAACCACTCATGCTCCTCGGGAAGTGGATTAATTGATTCGGCCAAGGCGATGTCCGGTGTTGGCTGAGTATCACCATTGTCAACAACGGAAGGGCCGGTTTTGCCGATGCTGGAAATAAAGTTGCTAACCTGTTTCAGTGCGGCACAGTCCTCCAGGTTGTACTCGATTAGTTTCTGCTTCAACTGGTCATCGTGGGAAACCTCCCATCGCTTTCTCAAGGCAATGCTCTGGATACCCGAAAGGCTAGGATCGTTCCAGCTACAGCCAAGGTAACCGCCGATGTCTTTCAGGCTGTTTGAGTAGGTGGGGAAGTAGAGATGCGGGTAGATGATCGACAATGTATTGATGAGAGCTGCCAGCACTCGATCCACCGGCTTCTTCCTATTCGCCGCCTGCCTCATCCGCTTGAGGAATATTCGCTCGTAACTGCCGTAGCAGAAGATCACGAAGTTTTCGTGCCGTGTAACCTCTGCCAAGAATTGCTCAAAGATGTCAGCCTCTTGGTCCCTGCTGTCCGCCCAGAAACTGTAGTGACGTTCGGAGCCGTTCTCTACAACCAGCAAGCCGATCAGGTAGACATACCCCTCGTCGGGGATTCCCTCCATGTCCAAGTAGATCTTCACGGCGCTGTCGGGCACTGCTTTCGCCCCGAGGACGTATGTTTTCTTATCCCGGATTGCTAACGCCTTGAGTGCCGGGTAATGGGGAGAGCCTTGCTTTTTCGCCCTTTTGTTCTTCTTTCGTAGGCGGAACGTGTAGGAAAGCTTGGGTTACTGTGAAGATTCCCTTTCTGGCGTACCTCCTCAGCTCCCGCTCTCCCATTCCCCGTAGCAAACTAATGTTGTCCTCCCGCATGGCCTGCGCGTGACACTGCTGGCGGAATTCGCAGACTTCACAATGGTCGTTGAGGACCAACCGCGGACATGCTTCAGACTCCTGCATCCGCCGGACATCGTCCAGGAGCCGTTTGGCCTTTCGTGCGTCCGGGGTCAAGCGCACCCTCATGGTCCTGCATTCCCCCCCATGGTAGACGATCCCGTATGCAGGGGGCCTCCCCTGGAGCCGAGTGAGCAGGAGGCCACACAGGTCAAGCAACAACCGCTGCTCTTTCCGAACTCGTTGCCCCTCGTGGAACAGAACTGGGACGAAATGGAACTCCCCCAGCTTCGAGGCTCCGTCCACTTTCTTCAGCCCGTCGAAGCACAGGGCGAACTGGTCATCCCGCAATGTGACGTCCAGAACGAAGAGTGGCCCCCGCGCCAAGTAGGAAGCGTCCAAAGGAATCTGCCGAACCACCTCGTCCTCGCTGTACTGGCTCAGGATCGTTTCCGTCGCCCTCTTCCTAACTTCATCCCTCGACGTGGCCATGAGGTTCTGATAGTCCGACACGGTGCCCTGCTGCCCTGCCAGCTTCAGGTAGCCCTTGGTCTCGCAGTATAAGTATCCATCCAGAACGTCCCTTGTGATCTTTATGTCCATAACTCAATCTCCGAGAAGCGGCCCACGGATGTTCCGTGCGGGAGAGCGCCCGAGTCGAAAATGTTAGTCGTTGGCGGGACTCCACGCCCGGCTACCCGAAGATGAAGCGAAGTCGCTTGTGGCCCAACCAAGGCACTCGAACGTCGATGCGGTCGAACTCAGCGGCCAGGAGCAAGGGGTTGTGGGCACGCTTCTGGAACCGCACTTCCAGGTCGGTCGCGGTCATCGTCACCCCTGCCGCGGCCTCGATGAAATCGCGGAACAGGTGCCTCGCCTTCGCTGTTTCGTACCCGTGACCGAGGCGACTGCCCAACAGCCGATAGAGGCTACTGGCCATCAAGGTCAATTGCAAGTCGCACGTCACCTTTAAGGCCACCGCACTGGATAAGGCGTCCATGTGGAAGAAGTCGATGCCGTCTTCGATGCCATTCTCAATCAACATTCGCTGGGCGTACCGGCCGATCAACGTGGCCACCGACCGTCGAAGTTGGTTGGTGATCAACACCGTCGGCGCCTCGTGTCCCAGGTCAGCTGCCACCAACTGACGCAGCGGGCCTTCGTAGTCGGGCAAGGTGATCCGTTGGTCCAGAACGCGGGGAGTGCGGTAGGTCCGGGAAATGCCCTTCAGTTCGACCCGCCGCCAAGCCGAGGCCGGTTGAGCCGTGATCTCCCGAAGCAGGGCGGCCGACCGCCTGCGGAGCGTAATAAACTGGATACCCTGCTGGTTCAGCCGGTGGAGGTTCGCATAGGTTGTTAGCCGCGAGTCGAAGATGAGCTCCTCCGGGAGCCGGCCGGTGCGCCGTTCCCAGAAGGCGACGAACCGCAGGATCTCATCGTTCTGCTGTTCCTTGCGTAGGTCGGCATTGGCGTAGCAAAAGACCCGGCGGTCGGCGTCCTGAGCGAGGAAGGCCAACATGCCTTTCTGCCGCCGGCTGCGTTTGGATACGTAATGTTTTTCCATCAAGGCGTCGTCTCCATGGAAGGGGATGGTGTGGAAGTCGAGGTCGAAGGACGCTCCCCAGGCCAGTCCCAGGTGGCTGACGGCATCGAACCAACCGCGCATTAGCTCGGAGTAACAGGCCGGATTGATGCGGCAGCTATACTCGGTCAAGAAGGATCGCTTGGGAACCACGTTCAACCCAGCGAACAGCGCCAGCCCCTCATCCAGCACGTAGCTCATGACATGGCTATGCCGCGCGTTGCCGAATAGCTTTAAGCCCAGCAGCGACCGGACGGCGCTTTCGGCGGGGATCATGTCTGAGCCAGGGAGCCCCGCGCGGCGGACCACGGCATCGAGATCGGCGGACACCAAGAAGGGTACGAACAGGAATAGACCGCCAAACTGCGTGCGGAACTGCCGTGGGGCTAGGTCGATCTGGCGCACGTCCGCGACGGCGGCGGTCATCGGCCGCGGGTCGTCCGGCCGCTCCTCATCAAGGCGGCGCGGCAGCCGGGCGAACCCCTCCTCCTTCAGGACGGCCGCCACAACGGCCGGGCTGAGCGGCTCGTCTTCCTGAGCCAGCGTGCGGCTGATGTCACGGATGGACAGATTCTGCTTGCGGAGCGCGATGATGCGATCCCGAAGTCGCTGGCATTTGCTGCGGGGTTTGGTGGTGCGGGGTGAGGGGGCGAAAAACTCTCGCTGAGGGTTCTGGCGGAACTGGTGGACCAGGACGCGAAAGCTTCCGGGCGTATAGCCGAAGGCGGCTGCAGCCTCCGCCGAGGGCACGCCATCGACGAAGAAGGCGCGCAAGGCTTCATATTGCCGTTGGGCAGGGGTCAACGGCTCAAGGAAGTAGCGCGTGTAGGTTAGCTTATCCCTGGACTGATCGGTCATGCTGCCACCGAGTCAACTACGGCCCTGCCCGTGTCCGCCAGAAAGTGGGACGGAAAAATCACGGGTTTTCCAGAGCGGAACCCGATGCAGCGGGGTGCCACGTTGATGCGAGCCTCACCGGACCGGGTGGGGGTATAGCTTATAGATCGCAGGAAAACTTAACAAAGACACCCTTGAAGTTGCGGCAATTGCTGCGGGGGATGCGACATGGCCGTTAGCCGAAAGGACACCTGTGGGAATCCGGGCTAGCATTGTTCGTCGGCTCGACCTCCTGCTCCAGAAACGTCCACAGCCACTGCCGGTGCCCGTACAACTCGCGGCACATGCCCACCAGGCGCGGATGGCCGCTGAACAGGCCGCGCAGCAGCAACCCTTCCACCGCGCGGCGGACCGGTGTCAAGCTGCGGTTTAGCTCGGCGCGGCTGATCGTCCCGTCGCGGCAGCGCGACCACTGCCGAAATAACTCGCGTGTCGGTCGCAGTAGGTCGTAGCCCAGGCGCTTCACGACGCCGTCCTCGCTGTCGGCCAGCGCCTGGAAATCTCGGGCCAGATGAGCCCAGCACCACTGTAGCCGCCCCAGCCCCCAATACATCT
>DATJKY010000714.1:0-9148 GCA_035490955.1 Terriglobia bacterium
TTCGAGCGTCTGCAGGCGCGCATGAACATCAGCCGACCGTCGCCGCTACAGCAACGGCAGGCTCCCGTCACCTATTACTTGTTTGATATGGTTCATTGCGACGGCTACGACCTGCGTCAGGTGCCTCTAGTGGATCGCAAACGATTCCTGAAGAGCGCGCTCGAATGGGGAGATCCGTTCCGTTATGCCGACGACCAGAGGGAACAAGGACGGGAACTCTTCGACCTCGCGAGCCTTCAAAGATTGGAAGGCATCATCGGCAAACACGCGCGCAGCACTTACTCGAGCGGGCGCAGTCCCTATTGGGTGAAGTTCAAGGTGGTCCAGGAAGTCGATGCTGTGGTGGGCGGGTGGACCGACCCTCGCGGCATGCGCGGGGACTTCGGGGCGCTGCTCCTCGGACTCTTTAACAGTGCCGACGTGAAGGCCGGCGCTACTGGTGATGCCAGCCTGAAGGCCGCCGCTACGGGGACGGCGCTCGCCTACATTGGCAGTGTGGGAAGCGGGTTTACTGAGAAGACGCAGAAGACCGTCTTTGAGCACTTGCAGCGGGTGAAGTCAGCGCGCTGCCCTTTCGCTGCCGTTCCGGAGACGAAGGAGACCGCCCACTGGGCGGAACCTTCCCTGGTGGCAAGGGTGAAGTACGCCAATTGGACCGAGGAGAAGCGCCTGCGCGCGCCTGTCTTTCTCGGCCTGCGCGATGATCGCGACCCGCGCGAGTGCGTGTTTGAGGAAGCGACTTTGCCGTCAGTGGAAACTTTGGCTAGCGCAGACCGGAACCTGTCCCGACGCAGTCGGGAGGTCTGCGCAGATGGCGCTCCTGAAGAACGCACACCTTCCGACTTCGTCGGGACAAGTCCCGGTGTGCGCCAGCCTGAGAGCTCATCTCGCCGCAGCACTGCGGACCCGCCCGCACACATCGTGCGCGCACCGGCAGTCGTGTGTGGCGTACTCAATCGGAAGACAGAAATCGAAAGGGAATTGTTCCAGGGCCGGGCCGAAAACGTCACGGTGGAAATCGAGGGCAAGGCCCTGCGGCTGAGCAATCTCAACAAGGTGTATTTCCCGGAATCGGGTTACACCAAGCGCGACCTGCTGGCCTACTATTACCGCATGGCGGACCACTTGTTGCCCTTTCTCGAAGGAAGGCCGCTCGTTTTGCGGCGCTACCCCAACGGCATCGCCGGCACACCCTTCTTTCAGAAGGATGCGGGCGAGGACGTACCGGAGTGGATGCAAACCGTGAACATCTATTCGGAGGAGAAGCGGCGTGAGGTTCCGTACTTCGTAGCCAACGATCGAGCCGCGCTTCTCTACCTCACCAACCTGGGATGCATCGACCACAATCCCTGGTCGAGCCGGAGCGATGACCTGGAGCATCCCGATTATTTCTTCTTCGACCTGGATCCCACTGAAGGCACGGAGTACGGCACGGTAGTGGAGGTGGCGCAGGCAGTGCTCAGGAAGCTGCTGGGGCTGGGACTGGCAGTGTATCTCAAGACCTCCGGCGCCACGGGGTTGCATATGTACATTCCTGTGGAGCCGGGCTACACCTACGAGCACGTACGGACGTTCGCGGAGATCGTTGGGCGGCTGGTGGCACGGGAGAACCCGAGGAAAGTCACGCAGGAGCGAGCGGTGGGAAAGCGCGCTCCAGGGACGGTTTTGATCGATGCCAGCCAGAATGCCTTCGGACGGCCGCTCGCCACCGTCTACACAGTGCGAGCCTTCCCGAGCGCGCCGGTTTCGACTCCTATTTCACCCGGGGAGTTGAACCGCAGCCTGCGGCCGGAGGAGCTGAACCTGAAGACCACGCCGGTGCGCGTGGACAAGCTCGGCGACCTGTGGGCCACTTTCTGGAACGAGCGCCAGCGGCTGGAGGAGGCGCTGGAGAGGCTACAGAAGTCGGCAGTCAACAGTTGACTGTCGGCAGCCGGGCGACGACGTCCCCTACCATGTGGAGTCCGGCGAGAACCACCCGCTGCCGCTGCTGGGCTTGCCCCATATTGCCCCGCCTATGCATTGCATATACAATTGGGTAAGCGATGTTCGAGTGGGACCGCAATAACCTCCGCAAAATTCGGGCACACCGGATCAAGCGGGAGGAGACGGAACAGGCGCTGCTGAACGACCCGATCCGATTTATGAGCAAGACGTTGAGGGTGAGCGTCGCTTCGTGTACTACGGCGAAACCAACGCCGGCCGCTTACTCGCCGTGGTCGTGACGGAACGAGCTGACAATATTCGGGTGGTGACGGCCTATGATCTCGACGCCGGACAGAGGCGCGAGTATCTCAATAGGCGCACGGACGGAGAATGAACCAAATGAGTAGGAAGACTCTACAGATGCCAAGATTCAAAAGCGAGGGTGAGGAGGCGGATTGGTGGGCGAGCCCTGCAGGGCGTGCTTATGTGAAGCAGAGATCCGCTGAAGCCCAATCAAAAGGAGCCAAAACAAGCGGGTCGCGCCTGGTTGCGAAGCTGGGTAAGAAGAGTAGCATACAGATTGCTATTCGCCTGCCTGGAGCCGATCTTAAACAAGCTCGCAAGATCGCTGACCGCAAAGGCATTGGCTACCAGACGCTGCTGAAAATGCTGGTGCGCGAAGGCCTGGCTCGCGAAGCCCGCCGCAGGTGAGATTGGCTTCAGCCTGAACTAAGCGTAGAGATGGTTTGTCGGTCTGCGGCCCTTCGTACGGCAGGGAAAGAGCCGCGGACCCAAAGAACGGGGTCCGCGCTACGTCGCTGGAGAGGCTACAGCAGTCGGCAGTCAACCGTTGACCGCCAGCCGCCAGGCGGCAGCACTGCCAGCGACCCCGGGTTTTGTCCGGTCCAAGGCCCTCGTCCACCCTAACTAAACAAAGTGTCCTTACTTTCCGCTCCCGGTCTTGGTGGCCACCTCGGTACTGTACTTGGGCGTGCTGATATAACCGGTGACCTTGTTTTGCGCGACCGTGTTCACCACCAGCTCGTAGAAGCCCTTGGCGCCGCCGACTGAAAAGAAAATAGGTTCGTTCACGGTGCGGTTGTTCTTTTCGACCTCCATATCATCGGCGAGCAGATTGAGATTGAAGCTGTGATGTTTGACGTTGGCCTTCTTGAGGGTCAGGCCGACACCGGCAATCTTCTGCGACTCACCACGGGTGAGCGTGAACTCGTAGTAGTTGCGCTGGCCCAGCTTGCGCAACGTCTCGATGTCATCGTGGTTGCGGGCGATCAGGGTGCCCAGTTCGCTGCGCGCCATCCCCAGATCCGAAGTCAGCACGCCCACGGTTTGCTTGGTGCTGGCCAGGTCGCTCCTGGTGGCGGTGACGTCCTGACGAAGAGAGTTGATTTGCTCCCGGTCAGCCTTCTGGGCGATTTGCCGCCGCAGTTGATCGGTTTGTCGTTTCTGCTCGCTCTGGAGCTGCGACACCATGGTGCGGGCGCGCCGCAGTTCTTTGCCCGTCGAGCCCATGCGTTGCGCCGCCGCGTCGAGTTCGGCTTTCAGCGCTTCGAGCTGCCGGGTGTTGGCGTTCTCCAGGGTAGCAAGCTTGCCGTTAATCTGGTCGTTGATCTGGCTGATCAGCTGCTTGTGGGCTTGGGCGTCCTGCGCTTCCAAAGATGTGCGCAGCGAGTCGACTTTGCGAGACGTGGAAACAACACCGATGGCCAAAAGGGCGAGTAAGGCGCAGATGCCTGCGAATGCGAGCGCATGGCTGTGACTTTCGGAACTAACAGCGGCGCTCCGCGTGGGGGGGACTTCATCGATGGCCATTCGAGTAACCTCCTGTTGTTTGGGGGCCGCCTCGGACTTCAGCGCGGGATCACAAGCTCCCGCGTTAGCTGGTAATCAAGCAATGTGCCGGCCGGAAGTGTGAGGTCGGGACCGCGCTTCACCATGCGGTCAACGAGACCCACCGTGCCTCCCACAGCCAGGCCCACGAAGGGATGACCGAAGATCAGCCCCACCAGCGAGCCTCCACCCGCCAGCCCTCCGACGACCAGGGCTGTCTTCTGCTTGGCACTGGGCCCGTCGACACGGTCTTCGTTACCTTTCACCTCGACTTTCTTCGGTCCGTAAGCGTTCATCAAAACGGCATTTAAGGGAAAGCTGCGACCGTCGGGGAACTTCACCTGCGACACCGTCAGACGCATCCAGCCGACGCCCTTCACCCGGCCGGGCCGTTGCACTTCGGCAAGGCGACCTTCCAGCATACTCCCGTAAGGGATCACAGCCTGGCCATTGACCATGAATGGTTCGGTGACCATAGCGGTGAACGGGTCCCCGCGGAAGTTGAGCTCGGTGTTGAGTGTTTGGGAGAGCCGGCAATGAATGGTACTGCCGGAAGGAACAGTCTCGGTGGCGCCCGCTGCCAACCGGACGCCGACAGAGAACAACAGCACGGCAAACAAAGCGCGCTTGACCATGATCGCCTCCTCACTGCAGTGAAGAATGGAGAGTAATGAGTGACAAGCTTAGCGGCTTTCTTCTGCACTTGCCACTGACCACTAGTCACTCATCACTGCTTCTCATGGCCGGACCTGGCGCTTCATCCAGCTCGTGATCTATCGGTTTTGTTGAGCGCCCTCCTCGAGGTTTACTCGCCCCCACACGAGTAAAGTCCAGGCTCGAAGATCCTGGCCTCGGTACACCTACCGCGAAGCCAACTCTTCGGTGGCACCCTTCGGGGTACTGACGTAGCCAACCACCCGATCTGATTCTACCTTATTGACCACCACTTCAAAAGGCTTTTTTGAACCCGCCAAGTAGAAGAAGATGGGCTCGTCAACTGTGCGCCCCTTTTTCTCAACTTGCAAGTCGTCAGCCAGCAGGTTCAGGTCAAAGCGGCTGTGCTTCACGTTGGTTTTCTTCAGCGTCAGACCCAGCCCTGCGATGTTCTGCCTCTGGTCCTTGGTAAGCTTGAACTCAAAGTAGTCGCGCTCGCCCAGTTTGCGCAGCGCCTCGATGTCGCCATGATTGCGGGCGATGAGGGTTCCGAGCTCACTCCTGGCCATACCGAGGTCCTGAGAGAGTTGGTCAACATTCTGCCTCGTCTTGGCCAAATCGGTTTGGGTGGTAGAAACGTCCTGGCTGAGAACGCCGAGTTTCTCATCGTCAGCCTTCTTGGCAATCTCCTTCTTCAGTTCATCCGCCTGCTGCTGCTGCCGCTTCTGAAGTCCGGCCACCATGGCGCGGGCACGGTTGAGCTCTTGCCCCGTCGAGCCCATGCGGCCAGCTGTCTGGTCCAGTTCCGTCCTGAGGGCGTTCAGTTGCTTAAGGTTCGAGTCTTCTAGACCCGCAAGCTTGCTGGAAAACTGAGTGTCGAGTTCCTGGCGCATCAGGGCCTGCTGTTTTTCCAGCTTGTGGCGCACGGTGCTGATTCTGGCGATGCTGTAGATTTCACCGATTGCCAGAATGGCTAGAATCATGTGAACAGCCGTAAATCTGGAAATGTGGCTCGGCGGTGGAAAACCGCGGGCGTCGTCTTTGGTCTCCTCAATGCTCATTGGTTTATCTCCTCGTCTCAAACAAAACAGATCAGGCTCACTTTAGCTCCGGTCGGTGTCCGCTCCACTGCTCGACAGAGGCACGGCACGTGCCAACCCGAGCGATATCCATCTTTCTGAAAACACGGAGGATGGTGCACGGAGCAAGGAGCATCGCTCAAAGGGGGGAGCAAATCTTACAGGGGTTGTGTAAGAAATTCTGCGCGCCGGGCTGAATCTAGCGGCGAGTTAAGCTAGCAGGCTACCTCGAGCATGTCATCCCAAGAGTTACATGGGCCTTCGGCCCACCAATGGACATGAAAGTCATCCAACCACTCCGTCATTCCGAGGGGTGTAGCGACGAGGAATCTGCTGTTGCGAGAAGAAGATAAGAAGCAGATTCCTCGCTTCGCTCGCAATGACAGGCTGGGGTGACTTTCATGGCCATTGGTGGGCCGAAGGCCCATGTAACACTCGGCTGACAGGCGCGTTTTTATCAGCCTGCTCGAGGTGCAGCTTCAGGTTTCGGGTCCCGTCCCTTCTTGGCCCTTGACCTTAGCGCGTTCGCGCGCCCAGCCCTCCTTATTGATCTGACGGGCGCGCCCGAGAGCGAGCGACTCTGGAGGTACTTCGTCGGTGATGGTGGAACCAGCGGCAACGTACGAGTCTCTGCCAACGCGGACGGGGGCCACCAGCATGGTCCCACTGCCAATGAATGCCCCGTCCTCGATCTGGGTGGCGTTCTTCTTCTTACCGTCGTAGTTGCATGTGATCGTGCCGGCGCCCACGTTGACTCTCTCACCTAAGGTGGCGTCGCCGAGATAAGTGAGGTGCCTGGCTTTGCTGCCCCGCCCGACCCGCGATTTCTTCACTTCCACGAAGTTGCCGACCTGGGCATCTTGAGCGATCGTCGCGCCGTCGCGCACGTGGGCGAAGGGCCCGAGGATAACACCGGAGGCAATCTTGCTACCGCTCACCACACAATTCTGGCGCACGGTGACGTAGGCGTCCAAGGTGGAATCGGTGATCGTTGAATAAGGACCCAGTAAGCAATTGTGGCCCACCCACGTGCGGCCCAGCAGGCTCACACCCGGCTCGATGACGGTTTCCTGCCCCACATCAACGGCGTCGTCGATGTACGTCGTGTGGGGATCCACAATGGTAACTCCGTCGCGCATCAAGGCTTCGGCTTTGCGCAAACGTAGGGTCTTTTCCACTCTCGCCAACTCTACCCGGTCGTTTACGCCCAAAATCTCGCGCGAGTCCGCAACCCGTAGAGCTATCACCTTGTAGCGCTGCTTGTTTAAGATCTCAATCAGGTCCGTGAGGAGGTATTCCTTTTGGGCATTGTCAGCCGATAACCGGTCGACGTACTTCAAGAGAACTTCGCGGTCGAAGCTCAGAATCCCGGAACTGACCTCTTTGGTCGTCTTTTGGCGCGGTGTGCAGAGCCTCTCCTCAACGATAGTGCGGACGCGGTCGCGCTCCGGGCTGTCCAGTGGCGTGTAACCCCTCTTCCAGCGCATCACCCTGCCGTAACCGGTCGGGTCATCCAGTTGAGTGGTGAGGATAGTGGCAGCAGCCTTCGTCCGGACATGTTTGCTGACCAGAGTCCGGAGTGTCTCGGGCCGCACCAGGGGAGCGTCGCCGACCAGCACCATCAGGTTCGGACTGGGACACTGTTCAAGCTCCGGACGGGCGACCATGAGTGCATGTCCGGTACCCAGCTGTTCCGTTTGAGCGATGAACTGCAAGCCGGGTCGGTCAAGAGCCCGACGCACGTCCTCGGCCTGATGGCCGATAATGATGTAGGTCCTCTGCGGTTCCGCCGCCTGTGCGGCATCGATCACGTAGTCGCCTAACCGGCGACCGGCGAGAGGATGCAATACTTTCGGGCGCTCGGACTTGAACCGTGTCGCCTTGCCGGCCGCAAGAATAACCACTGAGAATTCCAGTTCGCTCATGACCACCTCCTAACTCACTTAACCAAGCCGGCGGTACTGCAGCATCTCCTGGGACACGCCACTTCACGAGGCGGCTCTCACTCTTGCGCCTTAGACTTGTGGGAAGCACCGGAATGCCGGCTGGTGGCGAGCCTGAGTAGGAGCTTGGCAAGTCGGCTGGAATCGTGGCGGGCGACGTGGTGTTCTTCCAGCAAGTCGGCCAGGACCGGTTCGACCCCTAGGGCCCGAACGGCTTGCAAGTCGTTTTGTACGGGCGCGGCGCGTTGCGCCGCGTAACGCCGCAGCATGCCGGCTGACAATTGGCCAGTGTTAAGAATAACCCGGTCGAAGACTCTTCCTCCGGCATGTTCGTGCATGGCGCGCAGATGGTCCGCAGCCGTGTAGCCGCGAGTCTCTCCCGGCTGGGTCATGAGATTAGCAATGTAAACCTTCAGCGCCTTCGAGTGTGCGATCTGCTCGCTAATGCTGTGTACCAACAGGTTGGGAATCAGGGAGGTGTAAAGGGAACCCGGCCCGATCGTGATGAGGTCAGCGGCCTTGATGGCGGCAAGGGCCTCCGGCAACGGCTGACAGCGAGAGGGAACGATACGCAGGCGCTGGACGGGGACGTGAGTCTTGTTAATGCGGGACTCCCCATAAACGATGCGACCGTCGCGCAATTGGGCTTCCAACCGCACGTCCGAAAGCGTGGAGGGAAAGATCTCCCCCCGCACGGCCAAGACTTCACTGGAAACACGCACCGCCTTGGCGAAATCGTGGGTGAGCGCAGTGAGGGCAGCGAGAAAGAGGTTGCCAAAACTATGGCCGGCGAGACCTCGGCCGTCGCTGAAACGGTAGTTGAAGAGGCGGGTGAAGAGCTGCTCGTCGTCGGCCAAGGCTACCAGGCAGTTGCGGATGTCACCGGGCGGCAGAATGCCGAATTCGCGCCGCAACTTTCCCGAGCTGCCACCCTCGTCGGTAACGGTTACTATCGCCGCCGGTCGCGAAATGTAAGGCTTGAGGCGGGCAGGGCGCCCAGGTTCCGCAACGTGGAGCTTAAGTCCCCGCAGGAGGGTGGACAAGCCCGTGCCTCCTCCGATGGCAACGACCTTCATAGGCTAGATACAGTGACAAGTAGTGAGAGACAAGTCAAGGCGCCGTTCGCGCCGCCGAGGGACCCAAGAGGCCAACAAGTTCCTGAAAACGAGGATCCCCCGCCAAAGATCGGAAGTCCGGATCCTGGCGCGCCTGGAAACGATTCTGAGGTCGGAGGTCGACGGCCACTTTCAAAACTTCAAGTGCGCCTTCTGCTTTGCCTTGTAACGCGTAGGAGGCAGCGAGAGCGTAGCATACATCTTCCCGCCCGGGCTCCTGGTGGCGCGCCTTCTCTAGATACGCGGCGGCCAACTCCGGGCGACCGGCATTGAGCTCCGCCACACCAAAGAGGTAGTTGTCGGCTGCTGTCTTGGGAGCCGCGGCCGTCGCGCTCCGTCGCTCGCACAAACGCAGGTGGACTCGTGCCCGGTCGGCCACTTCCGGCGGAGCTGTGTCAGCAAGTTTCTTCAGGATTTCCTTAGCCTTCCCGTAACTCTCCTTCTGAAAGTAAAACACCGCGGCCTCAAATTGTTTGACTGCACCCACCAGTTGACCGTCGCCGTTGTTCATGGCCGTAGATCTGCGGGGCCGGCGGTCGAGCTCTTGGGGAGGCTTGCCCACGCCCCCTGGCACGGCCTTGCC
>DATJKY010000715.1:0-5960 GCA_035490955.1 Terriglobia bacterium
AGCCTTACCCCGCCCAGGCTGTGGCAGCTATGGGTGTAGCCCGACGCTGGGAGCAGGCCCGTACTGCGGCCCTGATCGCGGAATGCGGGGCGGGCAAGACCCTGATCGCCCTCGCCGCCATGCATGTCCATAGCAAGGGCAAGCCGTACACGGCTCTGGCCATGGTACCACCCCAGTTATGTGACAAGACTGCGCGAGAAAGCTTCCTGACACTGCCCCGCGTGCGGGTGTTCTTCATCGACGGCCTGCGCGACCCAACTCATGCTAAGGCCCAGGTGGGTGTGAACGAGGTGAAGCTGCGCAACGGCCGCATCGTGCGTGAGGGGTTGCACACCAGCCTGACCGAGCTGCGCCTGCGCAAGAACTTTGCTAGCGCCCGTGAGCGATGGGCGTCGATATGCAGCACTCCCGCCGTTTTTGTCGTGGGACGAGACCGCGGCAAGCTGGGCTACTTTTGGCGGCATGCTTATGGCATAGCGTGCAGTGGCCGCTACCAGGGTAGTGTCATCAATCCCGACAGCGGCGCACCGGTGATCATTGGCGAAGCAGAAGAGCGGTTGCTGGCCAGTGACTTTAAGAAAGCCAAGCTCGGTGAAATCATCGGCGGCAAGTACTCGGAAGGCTCCCTGAAGGAGCGTCGAAGGCTGTATAGCGCCCTCTGGCAAGCCGACGGAAACAAGATCCGGCGGTTCTCGCCCGTTAACTATGTCGGCCGTTACATGAATTCTTTCTTTGATTACGCGTTGGCGGATGAGGTTCACGAGCTCAAAGGGGACACGGCCCAGGGGAACGCGCTCGGCACCCTCGCGGCGTGTGCGAAACGCATCGTGGTGTTGACTGGGACACTCCTGGGGGGCTACGCAGACGAGCTTTTCAACATCCTTTTTCGCCTGGAGGCGAGGAAGATGCTGGAGGAAGGCTTTGAGCATGGCGCTTCCGGTGTTCGAGCCTTCACCGAAGTCTACGGCCTCCTGGAAAAGGTGACGGTCATCGAGCCGGCGGACAATCGGTGTTCGGAGGCTCGGGTCAGCAAGCGGGTTCGCCGGCGGCCGGGAGCCTCACCGCTGCTGTTTGGGCGCTTCCTCATGGGCCTGGGAGCCTTCGTTTCCCTGGAAGACATTTCCGAAGCGCTTCCTCTTTATCAGGAGGAAGTCGTCAGCGTAGAGATGGACCCGCAGCTCCAGCAGGCTTACGAAGAGTTAGAGAAACAAATCAAAGAGGCGCTCAAGGAGCACCGTGGCAACCCGTCAGTGGTCAGCACGGCCTTGAATGCTCTGCTTTTGTTTCCCGACCGTCCTTTCGGCCTCGGAGACCTCTACGGTTCGAGTACAACCCGGAGACCCAACAGCGCGAAAAGTTCCTCATCGCGGAGACAAAGGATCTGGACGAGGACTTCGTCTACGCCAAGGAGCGGAAACTGGTGGAGGAAGTTAGGGGAGAGCTCGAGTGCGGGCGCCGCTGCCAGATCTTTGCTGTGTACAGTCAGAAGAGAGACGTTCTCGGGCGCCTGGCCCGCATTCTGGCCCAGGAGAGCATTCGCGTGGCGGTATTGAGGACAGAAGTGCCGCCTGAAGCACGGGAGGCGTGGTACGAGCGCGAACTGCGAGCTGGCACCCGAGTATTCGCCTGTCATCCGAAGCTTGTTCAGACGGGACTTGATTTGGTGTTCTGCGAGACCATTTTGTTTTACGAGACAGGCTATTCCATCTATGTTCTACGCCAAGCCAGCCGGCGCAGCTGGAGGATCGGTCAAACCCGGCCCGTCAAAGTGAAGTTTCTCCACTACGACGAGACCATGCAGGAAAGCTGCCTGCGGTTGATGGGCAAGAAGCTCTTGGTGTCCATGGCCATGGAAGGGAAATTCTCTGCCGTCTACGTTTCATACTGCACCTCCTGGATGTGATCAGGTTGTTGACGGGCCGCCGCTCTCTCTGCACGGAGCATTTGGCGTAGTGCCGATCTCGGGAGCGGCCGCCCGGGATCTTCGAACAAACATGAACCGCGATCGTCGTACACATGCCCGCGCAGCAGGCCGGCGTGGTGCCATCTGTGGATGGTTAGCTTCTGAACACCCAGTTTTTGAGTCATCTCGGTAATGGTGAGCAGCCCTTTGTCACGAAGCCGTTGATAACGGCTTTTCAGCTTACGCCGGCAGCAGAGTTGGCTAAGGCTCTTCGCGCTGAAGATCCCGCCTTCGACGTTCCGGTATCCGCGTTCATTCATCAGGGTGGCGATTTCACTGTAAGTATGGTCATCCAAAAGGCGGTCAATTTCCGCTATGACTTCGGGCTTGCACATATTCAGCTCGGCTGGCAAAGGCACTGTGAGCGAATGCATCATTCCGCTCTTAAATCGAATCTGAATGACAACGCGCTCCGTCTTGCGCAGGGTAACATCTTCGATTAACAGCCGAACCATGCGCTTCCGCTCCCGGTCGGGCGTATCCGGGCTCTGCCATAGGCGGGGAAAGTCGCCGGCTAGGGCGAGAATCTGTTTTCGTTGCCCCTCATTCAATGCCACTTGGTCAGTCTGGCGCTGTCGCTCGTAATTCTGCTGGGCTTCCGCAAGAGCGCGCAGCTTCTCGTTCCAGTCCTTCTCCAAGGAATCGGCCACCAAGCGATTGTCCGGGTCCACGCGCAGGAAACGGCGCCGCGCCAGATCGGCTTCATAGCGTGCTCGTTCCACCTGCGCCCGGCGCAACCGGTCGGCCTCTTCCAACCGGGATTGGAGTTCCTGTTGGACGGTGAGGGCCACCTCCAAAGCTACCGGAGTCATGATCCCCAGCAAGAGGTCGCTGACCGCCTGGTCGACGCCCGTTCCGGTGATGTACTGACAGATTCCTCGGGCGGTACGCTCGGCTTCGCTGCGCCCTTCACAACGGTAGCCGGGTACCGGTTGTCCATCCCGCTGATGATAGCGCGTCAGCATGCGAGAGCCGCACACACCGCAAATCACCAGCCCTTGCAGAAGAGCGGACCCTTCACGAGGTGGACCCTTGCGGGGCAAGCCTCGGGCTTGCTTATTCTCCTCCAGACGCTTCAGGTTCTGTTCGTATTCTTGCCACGAGATGTAGCCAGCGTGCGCGTTCTGAATCAAGCTGTGCCACTCTTCCTGCGGCAACTGCGTTTTATGGTGGCCATTGCCGGCGACGGTTTTTCGAATCCGCGTCCGACCAAAGACGTAGGCGCCGGCGTAGCGCGGATTGCGCAGCATGCGCACCGCCTGAACATGCTCCAGGGAGCCCCAAAGCAACTCGGCGGGCCGGCCGCCCTCGCACCCATACTTCGGAAACCGGACGCCTTGTTGGTGGAATACCTTAACCACGCCGTAAGCGGAGCCACTACGACGGAAGGTTTCGAACAACAACCGCACGGTCTGCTGCACTTGCTGGTCAGGGTCCAACATCACACGCCCTTCGTCGTCGTAGACGAAACCGATGGGAAGCTGCGTCAACAGTTCCCCGCGCTTGGCCTTGCTGAGCAGGCCGCCCTGCATCCGCGAACGAATTAAGTGCAGCTCCGCTTCGCTCATGGTTCCCTTCAGTCCCAGCAGAAGACGATCGTTGAACTGCGTGGGATTGTAGATCCCGTCTTCGTCCAGGAGGAGCGTATCGGTGAGGGCACAGATTTGCAGCAGCCGGTACCAGTCTGCGGAGTTGCGAGCCAGGCGGGACACCTCCAAACCCATGACCACGCCGGCGCGGTTCATGCTGACCTCCGTCACCAGTTTCTGGAATCCTTCTCGCTCCACGGCGGATGCCCCCGATTGTCCGAGGTCGCTGTCGATGACGACGACCTGCTCCGCTCCCCAACCCAGTTCCTGGGCACGCTGTCGGAGGTCGTACTGTCGGTGCTTGCTTTCAGTATTCTCCCTAACCTGGCGCAGGGTGGACTGGCGCACGTACAGGAACGCGCTGCGCTTCAGGTGACTGGCGGTTACTTTCTGCACTGTTTCGATGCTCATGCTCTCGCCTCCTGCCAGTGGCTCAGTGCCATCGCTGCCAAAATCGTGACGACCTCGCTGCGGTGATTCTCCGGGACGCCGACGCCCGACCACGGCCTCTGCTCTTGCCGTGCCGGGGAGTTGGCCTCAAGCCAAGCCATCATCCAGGCCACCATTCCCTGTCGAAGAAACAGAACCATGCCCAAGCCTCGGCGGTAGGTGCCGCCGTCCAACGCCTGTCGCCGCAGATCCTCGTAGCCTGCCACCAGAGCGTGATGGGAATCCGGTTGCGATCGCCGGACGATACTGTCGGTTTCACCGTCGTTTTTTTTGTTGACGCCGCAATCGGCGTTCGATACTGCGAGGGTGAACTGTGAATCCGAAGCGCTCGCTCACGGCGGCAACCATCTCGGCCGTGCGCAGGTCTGGCTGGGCGGTTCGGAGTTGCTGGAGAAACTCGATCACCTCTGCGGTCAGTTTGTGAGCGCCGCGCGGTCCGCGCTTCTCCGGGATGAGCCCCCTCAGGCCGCCTTGCTGAAAATGCTCCCGGGCCTGATAGAAGGTCGGGCGGGAAAAGCCGAAGTTCTCCGCCGACTCGCTGACCGACCGTTTGTCGATCTGAACACGGCGCAGCATCTCGTACTTGACCTGAACGAGATCCTGCGGATCGAAGAACTCGCGGTCCTGGAACAGCGGGTCGACGACACCCGTAGGGGTGGGATTGAGAACGCCGTGTTGCCGGAGAAACTCCTGTTTGGCCGTATCGGGCTTTTTGCGGGGCACCATCACCTCCCGTGGGTTGCGTCCTATGTGTAAATATAATTATATACATATCCGGTCTCCTTGTCAAGGGGTGATTGTCCGCCAATAGTCGTCTTTATTGGCCATATATGACCGAATTTCACGCACCAACAGGAGCGAAAGCTGACACGGAACGGCATAATTTCTCTTCCATTCACGGCAAAGTTTCCTTTACACTGCCGAGCTTCGGATCCTCGATTAATCGGACGAGTTCCAGCAGGTCCACGACGCGGAACCAAGACCGTTTTGCGGACACAATGACAAATGGATCTTCAGGTGCCAGGCTGGTCCAAGCCAATGGAATCAACGACAACTGGCCGTGATCGTCATGAAAGAACAACTCCTCGTGAGCACCCTTGCCGTTTCTGCGTAGCAGCTCGAACTGCTGGCCTGACATGGGGTGAAAGGGATGCGTTACCCGAAAGAACTGATTCTGGCGTCGGCTCCGTGGTGTAGTTGATCGCCGCCTCCGCTGAGGGCTTGCAGGCGGTCGACGACGGCGACGATATGTTGATGGCAATGGCGCGGGAGCTGGTGACGGAGAAAAGGATCGGTGAGAACGCCGACGCTATTTGGAGGCAGTTGCAGAAGCGCCAGCAGGAAGTGTTCGGCGTGGGGGCGGCCGAGACTCGACCCTCCTCGGATGAGGCGGTCGAGCCGGTTCTGGACACGGCATCGGAGACGATTGTTTCGCCACCGACAGGCGTGGCGTCCCTCGCCACCCAACTGCTGATGTTCGGCGCATCGCTTGAAAGTGTCCAGCGGCGCAAGGTGTCACGGCGGCCTACTGCTGCCGCCGCCAAAACTTCCAACCAGCTGGCCTTGTTCTAAGACTGCGAAAGTGAGGTGAGCTATGGCCGAGAAAGGTTGGTTCATCGAAGCGCTGTCTCATGACGGCGTGGTGACGTTCTTGGCTCTAGTGAAAGAAAAAGAGCTCCGGCCTAAGCGCACGGGCGGCTGGTATTTGTACCTGCTCTTGAGTGACCGTACCGGGGAGCTGCAGGCAAAGGCGTGGGATCAGCCGCAGCAGACTGCGGCCCTGTTCGAGCGCGACGACATCGTGAAGGTGCGGGGCGCGCTCGAGCTTTACAATGATCATCCCCAACTGATCGTGCAACGCATCCGGCGGTGCGCGGCGGAGGAGTTCCAGGAGGCAGACTTCTGCCCGGCCTCTCCCCGCGATCCCGACGAGATGTTCCGAGAGCTGCAGGACTTTG
>DATJKY010000716.1:0-2925 GCA_035490955.1 Terriglobia bacterium
CGTTGAGGACGCGAATCTTCAATTTGTCGCTGGTCTCGCTCTTATCCAGCAGGTACCGAAGGCCGCGCCACGAAGCCTCCAGCTTCTGATATTCCGGCGCGTGCATGACCTCGTTCAGCTGGTTGGAGAGCAGGGCGTCGATCTGCGCGATCCGCGCGTTGATCATCGCCTCGGTATCGGGGGAGATTCCGATGGCACCCTGGAGAATCTGCGCGACGAATTCCTTGATCAGGTCGCGGCCTCGCTGCCGCGAGGCGTCGTCCTTGGCCATCTTCCCGCGATCAACGATCTCATCGAGGAGACCTCGCTGGGTAGTCGTGGAGGTGGTTACCGGCACCGCTTGTTGCGGTTCACTCATTGCCACCCTCCTTGGCCTTCTCCGCCGCCTGCACCTCTGTGCGGAGCCGCTGCATCTTCTCCGAGCTGTTAATGACTTCCTGCAGCAGATCGTCCAGGGTCTGATTGGTCTGTAGGCTGCCCCGCAGGTCAGCCAGCCGGGTGCGCAGCTCAAGCAGCTGCTCTAACGGCTTGATCTGCCGGGCCACCTTCTCCGGCTCAAAGTCCTCGAGACTCCTGAAATTCAAGTCTACTTTTAACTTAGGAGCGTCCGGATCGCTAGCCAGCTTGTTTTCCACCGAATAAGCGAGGTGGGGTTTCATCGACGCCAGTACGTCGTCGAAATTGTCTGGCGTCACCTCTACAAATTTGCGATCCCTGAGGCGCGCGAGCTCTTCGGTCGGATTCCCCGACAAGTCCGCTAAAACTCCCAATACAAAGGGAATTTCCTTGAGTTCAATGGCATCTCCGACCTGCACGTCATAGGTAATTTGGACGCGCGGGGGCCGGACACGCGACAGTTTGGTTTGTGTACTTTCCCTTGCCATACGGCCTTTGTTCCTTTTCTTGCGGTCGCCCAGGAACGGTCGCCAGTGCGATTCGACACAAATTTGAGCGTAGCTAAACGTGTACCACTCCGCGCAACTAAAATCAATATCCTGAGTACTAAGGACTTCTACCTAATCCCGGCCCCTACGCAAGGCCTCAATCGCCGCTCCGTGAGTTTGGTGCGGCTCGGAGCTCAATCGTTACAACGTGCGAAGAAAAAGAAAAGGTTGGGGCCAGGGCCTTTCCCCGGTACCTGGTTTTTGCTAGATGTGGTGTGATGCGACACCTCCAGCCCGTGCTCTGGACGAAAGGCACGCTTCTCACCCCGCAGCACCTCCAAATACAGGACCGCTTTCTCGAAGACACCCTCCAATTTTGGCTGCAGTCGCTGGCATTCTGCCCCTGGGGATTTCGACAGCTGCGGCTCGACTATGAAGCTCTGGCCGCCGGGCTGCTGTCGGTGTCCGCAGCCTCGGGGATCTTTCCTGACGGTTTGCTGTTTGAGATCCCGGAGGCCGACGCCAGTCCCGCCGCCCGCCCTTTGGCCGAGCATTTTGGCCCCTCGGATACGAGCCTCGACGTCTATCTCGCCATCCCTCAATACCGCGAGCGCGGCCTCAATGTTTCCGTGTCGGGCACCGGGGCCGACACCCGCTACGTGGCGGACGCCGTTTTTGTTCAGGATGAAGCCCGTGTGGGCAGCGAAAAACCGGTCCAGGTCGCCCGTAAGGGCTTTCGCATCCTGGTAGAGGGAGAAAGCCGCCAAGGCTACTCGAGTCTCCGCATGGCGAGAGTCGAGCGCTCCCCCGTGGGGGCGTTTCAGCTCGATGGCGCCTTCGTCCCGCCGGTTTTGGACTTGGCGACGAACGAGTACCTTCTGGCCATCGCCCGTCGCTTGTTTGAGGTTCTCGGTGCCAAGAGCACCGAGCTTTCCGCCCTTAGGCGGCATAAGAACGAAAGCCTGGCCGACTTCACGTCGTCCGAGATCGCCGACTTCTGGATGTTGTATACCATTAACAGCCACTATCCGTTGGTTCGCCACATCTTCGATGTGCGGCACGGGCATCCCGAGGCCTTGTTCAGCATTATGGCGGCGCTGGCTGGCGCGTTGACGACGTTTTCTCGTGACGTGCATCCCCGCGACCTGCCAGTTTATGATCACGAAGATCTCTCCGGCTGCTTTACGGCGATGGATACCCGGCTTCGGACTCTGCTCGAAACGACCGTTCCCAAGAACTATGTGGCGCTGGCGCTCAAGCAGGTGCAGCCGTCCATCTACGCGGTGTCGCTGGCCGAGGAGCGCTTTTTCCAAAACACTCGCATGTATCTGGCTCTTCGCGCGGAAATGGACCACGGAGAGCTGATTGGTAAGGCCCCGCAGCTGGTGAAAATCGGCGCAGCGACCCACATCGATCATATGGTTCGCCACGCCCTTCCGGGGGCGCAAATCGTTCACACCGCGCGGCCGCCTGCGGGCCTCCCGGTCAAAACGCACTATGAATACTTCAGCCTGGCGCAGTCGGGTGCAGTCTGGGACTCGATCGCGCGAGCGCGCAATCTGGCGGCCTACCTACCCGCAGAATTCCCCAATGCGGAGATGGAATTGATCATTCTGCTCCCGCAATCCCGCTCGTAGGGCCGCCCGCTATCGGGCAAGCGCAAAGAAAAGCACCAAGGCCACGGCCACCAGAAGCAGTGCAGCCAATCCGATCCACATGGTCAGATAGTTTGGTTTAGGTTCAGCAGGCGCCGTGGAAGCCGCAGCCGGGGGTGTTGGCGTGGGCCGGGCCGGCGGCGGGACGGGCGCTGGAAAGCCGGTTCGTGCGGCGGCGCCAGAGCCGAGCACCATCGTATATTCGCCCGGGCCGGCTGAGCCCGGCGGGGATGAGAGCGGTTCGGACGGGCCCTCCCGGAACACTGCGGTGGCTCCGCGCGGACGGGCGCTCTGCGGAGGAGCCGAAATTCTCGGGCTCCCAATGGGCGTGGGTCGGACCTGGAAAGGGTCCAACGGATCGTCGTGAGGCGGTTGTGCTGGCTGGC
>DATJKY010000717.1:0-4994 GCA_035490955.1 Terriglobia bacterium
ACAAACCGACGCGCGAGACACCCTTGGCCAGGGTATCGCCGGACTTGTCCAGTCCGTCGCCCGCTGCGCCTCCAATGCCGATGGTGAACTCGTGGCCCATCGCATCCTCCTGGCCGGTTCCGCGGAGCCCGAAAGACAGGCCCGCACGCCGGTCGTTACTCAGTTGTCGTTCGTGAATGCCCCGATCAGTGCTCTAAGCTAACAGGTTATAAAAAAAGCCCCGATGGATGTCATCCCGAGCGGAGCGAGGGATCTGCTTCTGTTTGTTTTCAACAAGAAACAGCAGATGCTTCGCTCAGCACGATCAGCCCGCTCAACTACCCCTTGTTCCTCGATTCCTCAGTACCTCGCGGTTCCGAACCGCCGAGATGCTCGCCACGAGCCGACTACTTCTGCCCCAACGCCGTCGAGGAACTTCCAAGGATGGGGAGTCGCCTACTGCGTCGGTCTGGCGTGAATCACCAACCGGAACGCATTGTACAGCTTCCTCGCCGGTCAGTCAAACAAAGCTTTCGGTCGGCGCTGGCGTTGTTCTCTAAAGCGAGGAGCATGCGCATCGGTTCGAGCGTGCGCTTGAAAGGTGGAGGACGAGACTTTGGTGGACGCGAAGGGATTCGAACCCTCGACCTCAGCGTTGCGAACGCCGCGCTCTCCCAACTGAGCTACGCGCCCACGGCAGGGAAACGATGACAGGCGGGCCACTATTCTAGGGCAGGCACAGGGGCCTGCCTCTACAAGCCGGTCCTCGCCCACCATCAGAATATAACACGAGGGCGCGCTTAACAGCGTCGCCCCTGGCGGGGCCGTATTAGCTTTCCGGGCCCCCTAACTTTATGTCGCGCACCCGTTGGACGTGGCCGTGGGCGCCGTGGGCGCGTTTCTCTTGACAGGCGGACGGCAGGGCTATAAGCTGTGGTCATCTTTGGGGGAATCCCAAAACAAACGGAAAATGGGTAGTGGCTGTTTTTAGCCCGCTACCGGAAATGAGGAGATAGCCATGACTCACAACAGGACGTGGGGTGTGTTGGTCGCGTCGGCCGTGACCATGATGGTGGCCGTGCCAGCGGTCGCGCAGATGCCGGAACAGTTCTTGGACGTATACATTGCCAAGGTGAGGCCGGAAAAGCGGGCAGAATTTGACGCCATAAACAAGAAGATGGCGGACGCTAACCGCCGGAATAAGGGCGACACATGGATAGCAATGGAGACCGTTTACGGCGAATCGAACACGGTTTCCTTTATCAGTACTCGCCGTAGTTATGCGGACGCCGAAAAGGGTGAAGATGCTTTCGTCGCTGCTCTGAACAAAGCTTACGGCCAGGCCGGGGCAGAAAAACTGGAACAAGATTTCAACAGCACCCTCGTTAGCTCGCGAGTGGAGTTCCGCCGGCGTCGCTGGGATCTGAGCGCTAATGTGCCTGCGGACCCTGCCTCGCTTCTTAAGCTGGTGGGGCAATCGCGTTGGCTGCGTACCACTGTGGTACACGTGCGGCCGGGGCACGTGCTCGACATGGAAGCACACCTGAAGGAGCTCAAAGCGGCCCTCGAAAAGACCAATCCTCCCCAGGTCACACTGGTTTCCCAGGCGGTCGCTGGTCAAAGCGGAACGGTCTTCTACGTTACGGCACCGGAAGGCTCTCTGGGCGGCTTTGGGAGCCGAACTCCAACGCCTCAACTGCTGGGTGAGGAAGGCTATCAGAGGTTTCTTAAGATGCTTGCTGAAAGCGTGGAGGGCACCGAGACTGTGATCAACCACTTCTTGCCGGAGTTGAGTAACCCATCCGCGGAAGTAACAGCCGCCGCCCCAGATTTCTGGACGCCCAAACCGAAAATGGCGCCCAAGCCGAAGGAGGGAGAAGCTGCGAAGCCTCAGCCCAAGAAGGAAGAGTAGCTGACGCTGGTAGGTTCGCCTCTCCTGCTGCCCGCCGGCCGGGAAGCTGTGAAAGTATCCTGGCGGCAGAGAATGTAGGGTCAGGGCTCGCCCCGGCCTCAGGCCGGCCCAAGGGTCGGCCCTACCTTTTCACGCCGGGCAGCGAACATCGTTCATAACCGCGACTGGTACGGAAAGCCTGCGAGCCGTTCCGCACAGCGGGCGGCGGAGCCGCTTCGAACTGAACCAAGTAGTTTCTCACACAGACTCTGAAGCCCCACCGTTGGGCGGGCAAGATGCCCGTGCCTACAGTCGGCGCGCGCTACGGTCTGGCGGCAGGGACCCTGCTGACAACCGTGGGGCCCTGTTGCATAATGTAGCTTGAGATCGCAAACCACTTCCCTTTTCAGTGCGTTTCTTGCGCTCCTAGTTTTAGCCGCGCCCACCCTGGGCACTTCTGTCCGAAAAAGGGCGAGCGCGCAGCCTTCCTCCTCAGGATTGGAGAGCCTTGCGGCGCGAGCGGACCACCAGAGCGTCTGGCCGGCCTTGCGCAAATATGCCGAGTCGGCGAAGGACCGCGAGATGCGGGGACGCGCGTACTTTGTGCTGGGCTACCGGGAGTATGAGGTGAACGACTACGGACCGGCGGCTGCTGACCTCGATCGCGCTGCAGAGACGCACTTTTTGCTGGCGGATTTCGCCGTTTGTTACGAAGCTCGCGCCGCGCTGGTTGGCAAGGAGGCGGCCAAAGCCGTCGAAGCGTTACAGGGATTCGCGTCCCGGTTTCCTGAGAGCACGCTCCGCCCCGTAGCCACCGGGATTCTCGCTCAAGCCCTGCTGCAAGTCAACCAGCCGGAGCGTGCTATTCAGGTACTTACGGCCGAGACCCAAGGGCTCCACAGAGCCACGTCCGCTCTACTTTTGGCCCGAGCTTATTTGCAGGCTCAGAAACTTCCAGACGCTGCACGGGCCTTTCAGGATGTGTACTACAACTTTCCCACGGCGCCAGAAGCGCCGGCCGCCGGTGAGAACCTGGCTCAACTGAAAGCGCAGCTTGGGTCGAGTTTCCCCACACCCGAACCCAAAACCCTCGCTCACCGCGCTGAGGTCATTTTCAACCAAGGGAGGTTTGACGACGCGCGGCGCGAATACCGCCAACTTGTGCAGGTTTATCCCAGCGCCTCGGAGGTAGGCGAGTGGCAAGTTGCCGAAGCACGCTGTCTGATCCGCCTCAAGCGGGGGCGCGAAGCACTTGATGTGTTGAAAGCGCTGCCGGCGGCGGAGTCGAGCCTGGGTGCTGAGGTCTCTCAGTCGCTCGTGGAAGCGAACGCGCAGTTGGGTGACGTCGACGCCATGCTGCAAGCTCTCGATCGCCTCAGCCAGGTTCAGCCACCGTCGGCGTCCTATGCATCCGCGTTGAATACTGTGGGTAGCTTCTACGTGCGTCGAGGCGACTGGAACACCGCCGCGCGACACTATTCTACCCTGGCGGCCGCGTTTCCAGAGGCGGAGGAGACATCAGAAGCGACTTGGCGGCTGGCCTGGAGTTATTACCTCGACAAGCGGGCAGACAAGGCGCGCCAGGCGTTCACAAACCATATCACGCGCTTCCCCGATTCGCCGCACCTGCCCGCGTCGCTCTACTGGCTTGGCCGCTTGGCGGAGGACAGTGGTCAGACGTCTGAAGCAAAGGTGTATTTCACCCTGCTGCAGAGGCGTTTCGTACACACTTACTACGCTGCACGAGCGGCGGAGCGAATGGCGAAGTTCCCCAGTGTTCCGACCAGCGGCGGCACATCGCTCGCCGCTGCCATCCCGCTACCCAAACCGGTTCCGGCAGAGCTTTGCGGATCGGAGTCTCACAGCGGCGCGTTAGGGCCCTTTGTCGCGCTCAGGCAGTTGAACCTTACAGACCTGGCCAAGACCTATCTGCATGATGTCCTGGCCCAGCAACCCTCCGAGCCGCGAGCCCTGTTGGCGCTCAGTCGCCTTGAAGCGGAGGGTAAGGATTACGCCTCCGCACTCTTTGCTACCAGGCGACTGGTGCCAGACTACCCCGAATATGATTTCCCGCAGTTACCCAGGGAGACCTGGGAGCTGCTCTTCCCAAGGGTTTTCTGGAATCTGGTTTCCCAGCAGGCGCGCGCAAATCGTCTGGATTCTAACCTGGTCCTCGGAGTGATCCGGCAGGAGTCGGCTTTCAATCCGCGTGCAACCTCGACGGCCAACGCCCGCGGCCTGATGCAGGTGCTCCCAAGTACGGCGGCGGGCCGCAGCCAACGTTCACGGCTCATCGCCGAGCGCCAGCTTTTTAGCCCGGATTATAACATTCGCGTTGGCTGCCGCTACCTCGCAGAGCTGATCCGTGCCTTCCACGGCAATGTGGAGGAGGCAGTGGCCGCTTACAATGCTGGCGATACCCGAGTAAGGGAGTGGCTGCAGGGGCGTTCATTTGACGAGCCGGCAGAGTTTGTGGAGAGCATCCCGTTTCGAGATACGCGTGCCTATGTGGAAGCCGTCATGCGCGACGGGAAGATTTACAAGGGACTGTTCGCGAATTCGACGAAGTTTAAGAAGTGCAGTTCAGCGATTGCAGCCCGGGGGCGCCTCCAGTACAACGCCATTTTCACTGCCTCGCGGTCCGGGGCCAGCTCAATTGGGCTTCTGGGGCACGAGGATAATGTTTTCCTCCGGCTCCTTGCCCGTGGACTTCTCCGGAACTTTGCCACTGACGGCTCGCAGGTAGTTGACCAGGTCCCACTTCTCCTTGTCTTTCATCCTGGTGCCTTGACCGGGCATAGTCTCCGAGCCAACGGCCAGGATGACAAATAACACGCCATCGGTGCGGTCCTTGAGGGTGTCCGGCTTGGTGAAGTCGGGTGGGTTGATTTTCATCTCTTGCACTGCCTCGCCCTTGCCATCGCCGTTCTGACCGTGGCACATGGCGCACTGTGACTGGTAGAGCTTCTTGCCGCGAGCGACCGAATTCTCGGTGAAGGCCACAGGATTCTTGCGGGCCATATCTTCCGCCGTGAGGTTGTAGTTGTGCGGACCCTTCGGTGCCGTCTGGGCGGCGGCTGCCGCGCCCGTCGCAGGCTTCTGGTCGGGCTTCGGCGCCTGCTGC
>DATJKY010000718.1:0-4675 GCA_035490955.1 Terriglobia bacterium
TGGACTATAGAAGGAGCAAACGCCATCATCGCTCTACGGTGTAACAAACTCAGTGGACGCTTTGAGGATTTCTGGGAACGCCGTTCCGATCAGAGGAAGGCCGCCGCATGAATTCATCGCCCAAATCTGGCGTGCGCCCAGGGGAATACTCGGAAGCCTGCCTTCCCGCGTCTTACCAAGTGTCAACCGAGTAGGCTGTCCGGAGAGGGGTGGGCGCGGCGAAGCATCAGCGGTAGAAGCAGATGCAAACAGGTCAGTTTTTCCTGGTAGGTCCTGGATGGTATCGGGGCTCGGTGCCGCGCTGGTGAAAAACTTGTTTCAACTCGAACGCGATTGTGGGATATTACATCTAAGGAAGAGGGGGATCCCGTGCTTGCGGCTCTGCAGAATAGTCCGTAGGGTAGTCCAAGGCGGCACCGGCGAGCGGGGACTTCCGTGTGTCGCTAATTTAGTTTTTGGGGTGTCGCACACGACTCATTCGTCTCTTCAGGGAGGCCACGCCGTTGGCTTTTGAGGACAAGTTTGACCAGGTAAGCAAGCTCATCACCATGGGCAGAGAGAAGGGGTACCTCCTGTACGACGAGGTCAACGACCTGCTACCCTCCGACGTCCACACGGCCGAGGACCTGGATGACATGCTGACGATGTTTGAGAACGCCGGCATTGAAGTGCTGGAGTCACCCAAGGCCAAGCTGGAGGGGGAGGAGCTGAAGCCGGAAGAGGCCGAAGACGTCGAACTCGATCTCACGCCGGGATCGCTGGACAAGACCAACGACCCGGTGCGCATGTACCTGCGCGAGATGGGTACTGTGCCCTTGCTGACGCGGGAAGGAGAGGTGGAGATCGCCAAACGCATCGAGCGCGGGCAGCTTAACGTGCTAAAGGCGCTCTCACGTTCTCCACTCGCCGTCCGGGAGATGGTGGCCATCCGTCAGGAGCTGACCACGGGGCAGAAGTCCATTAAGGAAGTGGTGGTCTTCAACGATGACGAGCTGACGGAAGAGAAGGTGACCGAGCGCCTGAAAGAGGTGATCGAGACCGTCAACGAGATCGAGCGGTTGAACAAACGGTTGTTGCAGTTTAAGGCCAAGCGCGATCAGAAGGCCAAACGCGGCTCGGCCTCACGCGCCAAACGCTTCAGCGATTATCGCCGCTACGACCTGGCTCACGCACGGCACCGCATTTTGATCTCGAAACTGATCCGATCGGTGGATTTCACCCACGCCGAATACAAGCGGCTAGTGGACAAGATCCGGCAGGCCGTGGACGAAATCCGCCCCGTCGAGCGCGAGGTGGGCCGCCTGGAGAAGCGGGTGGAGGCGGGGCGGGCCAATAACCACAAGGAACAGAGGAAGGAACTTCAGCAGCTTCGCGCCAGGCTGTCGGAGTTGGAGGAGCGCAACCAGTGCACGGCCCTGGAGCTCAAGCGCACCTATCAGACCATCGTCAATGGTGAAAGGGAAGCCGAGGCTGCCAAGCGGGAACTGATTGAGGCCAACCTGCGCCTGGTGGTCTCGATCGCCAAGAAATACACCAACCGTGGCCTACAGTTCCTCGACCTCATCCAGGAGGGAAACATCGGCCTGATGAAGGCCGTGGACAAGTTCGAATACCGGCGGGGATACAAATTCTCGACTTACGCCACCTGGTGGATCCGGCAGGCGATCACCCGCGCCATCGCCGACCAGGCGCGCACCATTCGCATCCCCGTGCACATGATTGAGACGATCAACAAGCTTATTCGTACGTCGCGGCAACTGGTGCAGGAATACGGCCGGGAACCAACTTCGGAAGAGATTGCCAAGCGCATGGATATTCCCGTCATCAAAGTGCGTAAGGTGATGAAGATCGCGCAGGAGCCCATTTCGCTGGAGACGCCTATCGGTGAGGAGGAGGATTCCCACCTGGGCGACTTCATCGAGGACCGGGGGGTGATCTCGCCCGCTGAGGCCGTCATTAACATCAACCTGAGGGAGCAGACGGAGGCGGTGCTGAAGACTCTGACGCCGCGCGAAGAGAAAGTGATCAAGATGCGCTTCGGGCTGGATGACGGCAGCGAACACACCCTGGAAGAAGTGGGCCAGAGTTTCGCCGTCACCCGCGAGCGCATCCGGCAGATCGAAGCTAAGGCCCTGCGCAAGCTGCGCCATCCGTCGCGCAGCCGCAAGCTCCGGGCCTTCTTAGACGCTACCGCTCACGCCGCAGAATAGGCTCCATAAACTACACAGCTTGCATCGCCCGAAAAAAGAGCCCCTGGCAATGCACAATGCACAACCAGGGGCCCAGGGTGCTGTGGGATTTGGCGACCTCGCCTGGAGCGAGTGCAGGCGCTAACCAGCGCCTTGCCACCGTATCGGAGGGGTCTATAGAGCAGGCGCCAGCGAGCGCCTAAGCCTCAGCACCCTCGCTAAGGCAACTGTCTATCGTCATGGATCACCTCCTTTCTAGCGATGGACCGATAGTAAGAACTTGATGGTCCGATGTCAAGAGAGCAAAATCCATACGAGACTTCGCATTCCTCTACCTCGGCCGCCGAGATTGTTTTACGCCTCGATTGCTTGTTAACATCCACTCGCGGCGTTGCAGGAAGGCTCGGGACAAGATGAGGCGCGTGGGAGATCGATCAAAGCAAACCTTCGATGTGCTCGTCGTCGGCTCAGGCGCTTCCGGAGGTTGGGCCTGCAAGCGGCTGGCAGAGGCCGGGCTGAAGGTGGCGCTGCTGGATGCTGGTCGCCTGCAGTCGGACGCCAATTTCACCGAGCACCAGCCGGACTTCCAGTTCAAGTATCGGAACCGCGCTCGGAACCTCATTGCCAAGACCCGGCCCATTCAGGGTGGGTACGCCCACGAGGCCAACGTCGACTGGCTGGCGAACGACCTCGAAGAGCCCTACACCACGTCGCCGCGCATGCCCTTCAAGTGGGTGGCCCGCGTGCGTATCACCGGTGGGCGGACCAACCTCTGGGGACGCCACAGTTACCGCTTCAGTGATCTGGACTTCAAAGCCGCCTCCCACGACGGCGAGGGAATAGACTGGCCACTCAGCTACAAAGACCTCGAGCCTTACTACGATCTGGTTGAGGAATACGTGGGCGTTACCGGCATGAGGGAAGGCTTGCCGCAACTCCCGGACGGCAAGTTTCAGCCTCCGATGGGGCTTACTTGCGTGGAAATGCTAGTGCGCGAGCGCATCAAGGCGAAGCTGGGCTGGACGCTTACCCAAGGCCGGTTAGCCAACCTCACGCGTCCGACGCATGGCCGGGCACCCTGCCACTACTGTGGACCCTGCCATCGAGGGTGTGCCACCCATTCCTACTTCAACTCGGCCTTCACGACAGTGGCCGATGCGCTGGCTAGTGGAAATTGTACTCTCATCCCCAACGCTATGGTCTACAAGGTGCTGAGGGACGCAACACGTAACCGTGCCAAAGGCCTGCTTTATATCGACCGGGTCAGTTACCAGCCGAAGGAAATCTACGGCAGGGTAGTGGTTCTATGCGCGCAAGCGCTCGAATCAGCGCGAATTCTCTTCAATTCCGCAGACACGCAGTACCCGACGGGACTCGCCAACTCGAGTGGCGTGTTGGGTCGTTATCTGATGGACCATGTCTGGATGGGTGGAGGCGCGTACGGTGAATTCCCTCAATTGCCTGTCAAGCCCAACCTCAATGGCCCCAACCGTCCGGGCGGGATTTACATCCCGCGCTTTCAGAACCTGGAGAATGGCCAGAAGTCCCGCGACTTCCTGCGCGGCTACGGCTTCCAGACCTGGGACGACGACCCGAAGCCGAACCTGGAAGTGGAGGGCTTCGGTGAGATATACAAGAAAAAGATCATGGAGGACCGGCCGTCGAAGATGCTCCTGCGAGGATTTGGGGAGTGCCTCTCGTGCCGGGAGAATTACGTCGAACTGGACCCCAACTTGAAAGACGTCTACGGCATTCCGGTTCTGCGCATCCACATGAAGTTTCGTGAGAACGAGCACGCGCTCATCGATGACATGGCGGAAACGGCGGCGCAGATGATGGAGGCTGCGGGCGCCAAAAACATCAAGCCTTATACCGTTCACGATCGCGAGCCGGGCCTCGGTATTCACGAGGTGGGCATCGCCAGGATGGGTGACGATCCCAGGAATTCAGTCCTTAATCAGTTTGAGCAGAGTCACGACATCAAGAACCTATTCGTTATGGACGGATCAGGTTTCCCGTCCAGCGCCTGCCAAAACCCCACGCTGACGATTATGGCGCTCTGCGTGCGCTCGTGCGACTACCTAATGGGCAAGATGAGGAAGGGCAACATCTAAAGATGCTGGCTGGTGGTCAGTGGCGCATGGGTAGGTGTCTTTTGGTCCGCTGCCCTTCCTCCCAAGGACAATTAACAAGGGCCACAGACCGGCAACACAGACGAGAGGTCAGTGTCACCCGCTGGCCACTAGCAACTCGGCACCGCCCTTCAAAAGCGCCGGCGGCGTTCGAAGCCGCCTCTGCCGCGGCCGCCACGGTCACTTGGCCGGGGCGTGTCTGTGCGTTGTGGCCGGGCTTCGTTGACGGTCAGCCGACGGCCCTCGAGCGACTGGCCGTTCAGGCCGTCGATCGCCCGCTGCATGTCTTCTCCCTCCGCCAACTCCACAAAGCCGAATCCGCGTGAGTTGCCTGTCATCTTGTCGCGTATCACC
>DATJKY010000719.1:0-7537 GCA_035490955.1 Terriglobia bacterium
GCGAGGTCCGGAGCTTATTAATTTTGATGTGGGTGTCCTCAAGAACTTTCGGCTAACGGAGCGGCAGAGTCTCCAGTTTCGAGCCGAATTCTTCAATATCGCGAACACGCCGAACTTTGCGCTTCCCAGTAATCAGGTAGATATCGTGGGCGGCGCAGCCATCTCCAGCACGGTACCGGATAACCAGCGTGAAATCGAGTTCGCGCTGAAGTGGCAGTTCTAAGCTATTTCACGGCTTTCCTGACTCAGCGAGGACAAACTGCTTGATGGCGCTGCGGCTCCGCGCCATGATCTCGCGGCGGTCGCGGCCCAACTGGGTGTAGCGCGCGAGCTCCTGCTCGGCAAGTTCCAAGCGGTTCAGGTTCCGGTAGGTCTGTCCAAGGCGGTAGTGGGCCATCTCGGACTCGGGGTTGAGCCGAATCGCTTCCAGGAACTGATTCACCGCTTTTTCATTCTCGTTACGCGCTACGTAGAGGTTACCCAGCTCCAGGTGAGCCTCGTAGAGTCCGGGCTTCAACCTTACAGCGCTCTTCAGAAGCGACTTGGCCTGGTCAAAACTAGCCTGGTGACCCAACGCGACCTCGCGCTGGAAGAGCGCGGCTCCGTAACAGTAGAGCGCCTGTGCGCTTTGCGGATAGCGCTCGGCGAGGCGGCTGAGGCGGGGCAGAATCTCCTGCCAATCGGCCGGTTCGAGAAGAGGCGGCAGCGAATTCCAAGCTGCGAATGCCGCAGGAGACGAGGGATCAATCTCAAGAGCCGTCAGGAAGGCCAGAACGGCCGCCGGATAATCGTGCTGTCCATAGTGGGCAAATCCCAGCCCCAGTTGCTGCCGCAGCGAGCGCGGAAATTTTTCGCTCCCGACCTGAAACACGTCTAATGCAGGCGCAAAGGTGAAGTGCGCCAGATACTCAGCACCTAGATCAAAATAGTACTGCTCATTGGTTGGTTCGAGTTCGACCGCGCGCTGATAGTTACGCACGGCGTCGAGATAGCTTCCTTGGCTCTCCTCTAATAAGGCCAGCAGGTTGTACAGCTCGGCCGTGGGTTTGCTCTTCAACGTTCGTTCAACTAGATCGACCGCAGCTTGACCCTTGCCGGCGCCCTTATAAGACAAGGCGAGATTGAATGCCGCCGAATAACTCTCCGGCTCAGTCCGCAATGTTTCCTCGAAGTGAGAAATGGCCGCGGCGTAGGCTCCACGCGAGGCGAACAGCAGGCCGAGCGTAAAGTGCTGTTCGGCGGAGAGACGAAGTGGCTGAGGGGGCAAGGATGCCACACGCTGCGAAGCCTTTTCGTCCTTGCTGAGCACAATGCCGTTGCCATTGGAGTCTGGCTTCAGGATCAAGCTTACCAGAGCCAAATACGTCTCGAAAGACTGAGGATCAAGCTGGTAGGCCCGGCCGTAGAACTGGACGGCCTTCGTTCGGTCGCCTTGATCCTCAGCCACGACGGCGGACAAGGTGAAATACTTGGCGGCGATCGGCGGTTGATCGGGCGGAGTGACTCTCGCCAGCACGCTTTCAGCTTCAGAAGGGCGCTTGAGCTGATGCAGGACGCGCGCGTACTCGTAGCCGGTTTGGAAATCGCCCGGTTGCAGGCTCCAGGCCTTATCGAGGGGAAGTCGAGCCTCGGCGTATTGCTGTAGGGCGGCCAGGGTGACGCCCAATCCCAGCAAAGCCTTGAAACTCTCGGGTTCGCGCTTGAGGGCAGCGCGAAAGAAGTCGACAGCTTCGCTCGGTCGACCCTTTTGGGCGAACAGGGTTGCCAAGTTGGTGTAGCCCGTGGCTGCCTGCGGCGACAGTGCAATAAACTTGCGGAAGCTGGCCTCGGCCTCCTCGTAGCGACCCAGGGCGCTTGCTGCTAGCCCCCGCAGGTTGTAGAGTGCGGGGTCGGCGGGCTCCTCCCTCAGAGCGCCGTCGATTTCGGCCAGGGCCTCCACGGCCTTACCAGATTGCAGCAGGTGGAGCGCTAGCTCGTATGCTTGGGGTGCTGACTGCCGCTGCGGAAGTGAAGGCTGATTCTGGGTCGAGGCGGAGCGCACGGACGCCACTAGAAGGCAGGCCAACCATAGCAGGGAGCCACCGAACCGCGAAAAGCGAAAAGCCCGAAAGGGGCGGTTTATCGCAACCCAGGTTTGCGGGTGCACTCGTTTTTCCCGGCGAAAGTCACCAACTCTCATGCGAAACAATGCCCTTGCCTTCCTCGATTGTTAGCGATTGGTTTGCGGAAACATGTTCCAGGATTTCCTTTGCACCGCTCAGCCATTGCACCTCGACGCGCTGAGCTTCGCCAGCCCTCCCCAAGCCGAAATGCAGGCGGAGATCGCTCTGGGAGCAAAAACTGCCTCCGCTCCGCACTTCCTGAAACTGTCTCCGGCTGTCCGCCTCCACCAGCACACGGGAGCCGATGGCGGCACGGTTGGTCTTGGTACCAACTAGCCTTACAAGCAGCCAGGTGTTCGGCGACGGCCTCTGGTTGTGAAGCAAGTTGGCTCGATCGTTGATGTTATTGATGACCGCATCCAATTGTCCTGTGTGGAAGATATCTCCCACGGCAAGTCCCCGGCCGCAACGGGTTTCTAGCAGGGCGGGCCCACCGCGGTCGGAAACGTCTTCAAAGCGGCCGTTTCCGGTGTTGAGAAAGAGCATCTTCCTGCCTTCGTGGTCCGACATTCGGTGGCGCTCGGTGATGCCAGGCGGATAGATTGGGCCGCCGACAATCAATAGGTCAGGCTTGCCATCGTTGTCGAAGTCCAGGAAGGCCGTTCCCCACTTCACTGAGCGGGTGGCTCCCCCGAGGCCGGCCGGGAGAGTGACATCAGTGAAAAAGCCGTGACCCTCGTTGTGGTAAAGCGTGGGCGTTTCATCGGAGAAGTTGCTCTTGATGATGTCCAGCCGGCCGTCGCCGTCGTAATCGGCAGCGTCGACGCCCATGCCAGCCTGAGACCGCCCATTGACGTCAAAGGCCACACCTGCCAGCAGCCCGGTTTCTGTAAACGTGCCGTCGCGGTTGTTGCGGAACAACAGGCTGGGGGTGGAGTCGTCGGCTACATAGATGTCTGGCCACCCGTCGTTGTCGAAATCGGCAACTAAAGGCGTGAAGCCGTAAGCGGGTTCGGGTTTCAGGATGCCAGCTTCCCTGGAGACGTCCGTGAAAGTACTGTTGCCGTTGTTGCGGTAAAGCGTGTTGCGTGTTCCGGCGAGACCTGCCACCCCATAGAGCACGGGCGACTGCACACCCACAAGCGAGGGATTGCTCTCATAAAGGATCAGACCGTACTTGTAACCGACGTAGCTGCTGATAAAGAGGTCCAGGTGTCCGTCGCGGTCGTAGTCGACGAATGCGGCCCCGGAGTTCCAACGATCGTCGGAAGTCGATAGACCGGCTTCACGCGTGACATGGGTGAACGTACCGTTGCCGTTGTTATGATAAAGGGCGTTTTTACCGTAGTACGTAACAAACAGATCCAGGTTGCCGTCATTGTCGTAGTCACCTACGCAGACACCTTGGCCCCAACCCCGCCGCGCCAAGCCCGCTCTCACGGTCACATCGGTGAATGTGCCGTCGCGATTGTTTTGGTAAAGGTGGTTCGTCGGCTCCTCGCCTTTGGGAAAGTCCTGGAGCCCCCAGCCATTGACCAGAAAGATGTCGAGCCAGCCGTCGTTATCGTAATCAAAGAGGGCTGCACCACCGCCGGTTGTGGAAAGGAGGAAATCCTTTGTCGGATGGCCCTGGATCACGGTCTTCGCGGTCAACCCGGCTCGCTCCGCGAGGTCAAGGTACCGGGGTAAGTACTCGGTTGGACCGGATAGGTTAGCCTGCGGCCAAACGCGTGGCGACGGAAGGAAACCACACGTGGCGGATTGGAGGATTGTCTTAAAGCATTGGCGTCTGTCCACGATCTGGATTATAGCCGAGGCTTTCCAAAGAGTACGGTAAACCGTAGGCTCACAGCTCCTCTTCATGTGAACCCCTCACTCCGCCAGCTTGCGGCGGCGGGCGGCGAGGGAGGTCTCGAGCAGCTCGACCCCTCTACCAGGCAGATGGCTGGCCGCCTCTTCGCTCGTGCCCAAGGCCTCGAGCTAACGAACATTCGTGCGTGCAGGACAAATCGCTCGTGCTACCATTCCTTAGCTGCTGGCAGGGCTGATGAAAACGGTATTTGTCATGCGAGTGTAGCGAAGCATCTGTTCTTTCTGTCAAAAAACAAACAACAGCAGATGCCTCTCCTGCATGCGGAACCGGGATGACATGGTCACCTTCTTCATCAGTCCGCTGGAGCGAGCGGAACGCATAGTCACGGACGGTTGAATGGCGTTCTGCGTGGGTCTGAAAGGGAGGTATGTGATGAAGACCATCAGGCTGGCGCTCGTCTTTATGCTGGTTTGCACGGCGGCACTTTCTTCAAACGGTCAGGAACAACGGTTGGAGGAAGTGCGGGGCAAGACTGTTCTGGTGTTTACCCCGCATCCCGATGATGATCTGTTCGGCGCGGGTGGGACCATCGCCCTGCTGAATCGCAACGGGAACAAGATATACGTAGCCCTTTACACTAACGACGACAAGGGGTCCTATGACCCGGAGATGACGTCGCAGCGCCTGGCACGCATCCGCAAGGCGGAGGAGGAAGCGGCCGAAGGGCTGCTGGGCACGCCAAAAGAGAATCTGATGTGGCTAGGCTACGATGACGGCATGCTAGAGTACGCTCCGCAGCCCAAACTAGTGGAGGAAGCGACTGCCATCATCCGGCGCATTCGTCCTGACGTACTCTTGAGCATCGATCCCGGCGAGTGGTACGAGCGCTGGCACAAGACCGACCACCGCATGGCTGCATTCAACACCCTTGACGCAGTGCGCGCCGCTGAGTTCTGGCTGTACTTCCCCAACCAGCGCTTGCAACTGCACCTGGAGCCCTACCGGGTACCGCTGATGTATCTTTTTTATCCGGCGCCACAGGAAGCCAACTACTACGTCAACATCGACAGCGTGGCCGATCTCAAACTCGAAGCGGCAACCAAACACGTGAGCCAGTTCGAACCCTCCATCCAGAGGTATCGTCCGGATTGGGATCCCGCTAACCTGGCTAAGGCAAAAGAGGAACTGAAACAGGAACAGCCCAGGAAGGACGGGCATTACGTGGAGCCGTTCCGGCGGACGACGGGCTTCATCCAATACTGAGTAACAGTGGTCCGTATGTTGTGAGGGCCACCGTCGTGGTCTCCCAAGTATCTCTTCGCAACGGTTGGCGCACTTGTTCAGAAAGGCTGTCAACTGGGTTGGCGGGAGGCTGGTTCTTTGGCCGGGCTTTGGGTAGCGCCGGTCCTCACGTGATCCCCTCGGAAGAACTGGCCGGGCTTGGAGCGCATTTCCGCCATAGCGGGAAAGACTTTAGTGTAGTCATTGCGTGCGTTCCAAAAGAGAAACCCGATTCCGCCCTTGTTCTTGGCCACGCTAACCTGGATGCGAACGTAGGCAGGAGAGTAGCTTGGCGTGCGCCAGGCGAAGGCTTGCAGCCAGGGACGCAGCACCACTCCGGTCTCCGCAGTTATTTCGCGGAACCGGTCCATGGACTCGCCAATGAAGTGCTCGGGGGCGTCGCCAGGCGTCCGGTAGCCATCCATGCCAAAAAAGTGCGAGGGATAGATCATGGGCGAGAGCACATCGCAGTATTGGGCCATGGCAGGAATGTCCTGCCCCGTGTGGTCTAGGTCCACCTGCCGTTGCCAGGCCATCACACCAAATACGTCGAGGGAAACCAGCACGCCGAGCGGATGAAGTTCTTTGTAAACGCGAGCGAGAAAGTCGGAGATAACGTCGGAGCGTTCCCAATCGGGATGGGCGGACTCGAACGCGAACTTCGCGTCCCTTTGGTCGCCCTCCGCCGGGAAGCGCACGTAGTCGAACTGAATCTCGTCGACGCCGGACTTCGCCACCATGCGAGCAAGGGCCAAGTTGTACTCCTGCACTTCCGGCCGTGAAGGGTCGGTCCATACCAGCTTGCCGTTCTCGCGCCAGGGTCGCCCGGAGCTCCGGGAACGCACTGCCAACTCGGGGTGTTGCGTGAGGAGGAACTCATCGCGGAACAGCGCAATCCGGGCAATGGCGTGCAGGCCCAGGCCATGCAGGAAGCGAGCGAACTTGGGAAGGTTGTGGATGAGGACGTGGGGCTGGTTGGGCACCAGGGGGTGGCTGAAGGGCACGTTCACCAGACCGTCAAAGTCCTTCGCATCGAACACCACGGTGTTTCCGCCACCCTCGCGCCACTGCCGGATCAATTCCAAACCCTTCTCGCTTCCCGCTGTCCAGCCAGTGAGGTAGATACCTCGTACTTCGAGATTTTTGGGGATGAGAACCGGCTGTTCGACGATCGGCGCGCTCTCCACACCGGGGATGATCACCTGCTGGCCGGCGTGAAGGGACTTCCCCAGGTTTCCGCCATTGGCCAGACGAATTGCCGAGGCAAGCTCCCCTTCGGTCATAAAACTCGTTTGGGAGAGGTAACGGCGGGCGATCGATTCGACGCTCTCACCTTTATTTACAGTGTACAGGCTTGTCCCGGCCGCTCCTTCGGGAGCGGCGGAAGTAGCCTGCTGGGATTGCTGGGTCGCCGTTCCCGGCGGAAGGTTCTGCGTTCCGATCGCGGGGGCCTCACTCGTCTGCTGGGCTACTTCTTTGGGAGCGTCGGGTGTAGCTTGCTGGGCCTGCTTCGTCGCCAGTTTCAACTGAGGCTGCGTCGTTTCAACAGCTCGGGCCTGGTCCGATATCTCGGACCTTGAGGCAGGTAGGACGGTATTGTGCTCGAGACGAGCTAAGGCGGGGTGCAAAACAGGCGGGCGGGAAACAATTGCCGTGGCTAGGAGAATCGGCAAGAGAAAGCTGGCGAAGAATCGGACTCGGTAATTGCCCATGCACCACCATAACATGGGCTGTAGATGCCGTCAACACCATATATTGCTGCATTGCTGGCATATCATGGCTGGGCTTTTACCGCTGCCATATACGCCCGCAGCAACACAAACCGGTAACCTCGCTTCTGGAGGTCAGGGATCAGCCGCGATAGTAATTCAACGCTTTCCGGAAGCTCGTGGAACACGAGTATGTGACGGTCAACGCCCTGGCGCTCCCGCTGTTGGATGCTGCGTTGAGCGAAGTCATAGTCTGACGGCTTGGGGCACTTCGGGTTTTGCCCCACGCAGAAGTAGTCTTCAGAGTCGACATCTCGCAGCTCCGGAGGCACAGTCCTGGATTTGGTCATCACGTGGTAGCCGCGCGCCTCGATCTTCGCCTGCAGCTCGGGCCAAATGTCCCAGTCCGGCGGGCGCAGATAAGCCGGCTTGACGTTCGTGAGCTCCTGGATCACCGCCGAGGCCCGGTCGATATCGTTCAGTATCCACTCGACGCCGTATCGCTTCTGCATCTGCCGGAAGTCGCCGTGGCCGTAAGTGTGGTTCTCGATCTCGTGGCCCCGTCGGTGTTCTTCTTCCGCTGCCTCGCGGCAAACGCCGCCGTCATCTTGGCGGCACTTCGCGTCCGCGTT
>DATJKY010000720.1:0-5274 GCA_035490955.1 Terriglobia bacterium
GCGTTACGTGGTAAACACGCACTTTCACTGGGACCACATCCAGGGAAATCAGGCTTACCGCGCTGCCGTCGACAAGATTGACTTCATCGCCAGCGAACCGACCAAGCAGCTCATGTCGGACTTAGCCCAGCAGCGGCTCCAGGCTTCACTCGATGAGATCCCTAAGCAGATTGACGCTCTGCGCCTACGCGCCGGCAAGTCCAGCTCGGCTGACGAGAAAGCGTTTTGTGAAGAACAGATCCAGCAGATGCTGGCCTATCAATCCGAGATGAAGACTTTCACGCTCCAGCTGCCTACGATCACCTTCGGCAAGTCATACCTGATCAAAGACGAGGCACACGAGCTACACCTCGAGTTTCACGGCCACGCCCACACCGCAGGAGATGTGGTGATCTTTTGCCCTCAGAAGCGGGTTGTCGCGACAGGCGACATGATTCACGGCTTTCTTCCCTTCATCAGGGATGCCTTCCCTAAGACCTGGCCCAAGACGATGGATGCGGTGGCACAGCTCGGCTTCGACAGAATCTGTCCTGGCCACGGGCCCGTACACCAGAGCAAGGGGCGCCTGATCGACATGCGCAACTATATTGAAGAGCTGACTGAGAAGGTAGAGGCGGGTAAAAAGGCTGGCCAGTCGATCGCTGATCTGCAAAAGACGATCACAGTGGCCTCACTCAAGTCGATGCAATCCAATGGTTACAGCAAGTACGTGAGCGACAACCAGTACAAGTACACCCCCAACTTCGGCCCCGCTACGCCATTGCAGGACGGCATAAACACGAACATCGTCGAGGTCTTCAACAACCTGGAGAGGATGTAGGGGCCCTGCCTTCGTGGAAGCACGCCGGAGGGTTGCCGATGGTGAACTAGCTGGGAAAGATCCTAGCGCAGATCGGCAGTCCTGCGGTCTCCGATACCGACTGATGCTATGGATGGCGGTGTCGAACTTCATCCCCAACTTCAATACGCAAAAGGCTCTCTCCAAACGAAAGGCAAGAGTGTGAGGACAACTCGGAGAGGCCTGCTTTAGACCTTCATTCATACCGCCTGCCGTAACTGGAGGTACGTGATGCCTTCGCGCCGTGAGTTTATTCAGACCAACGTCCTTGGTTTAGGGTTGTCGCTTGCGGGGCGTGCTGCTCTCCCGGCCACGACTGGAACCATTCCTCCGAGAGACGAAGACCAGCGCGACTACTGGAACGACTGGCCGCGCTACCTCACCGCTAAAATGAACGAGGCTCGCGCGCGCCGCCTCGCCGAGTTGAGCGCGATGCAGACGGAAGCCGCAGTTCGAGTGCGCATCGAAAAGATACGGTCGACGGTATGGAAACTCATCGGCGGCCCGTTCGAGAAGACTCCCCTCAAACCGCAAATCATTGGAACAATCCAGAGAGGCGCCTATCGGATAGAGAAGGTCATTTTCGAAAGCCGTCCCGAGGTCTTTGTCACAGCCAATCTTTACGTACCCAACCACCATCGGCCGCCTTATCCAGGAATTATTCACCCGCTCGGCCATGCTGAAGATGGTAAGGCAAGCTATACCTATCAATACTTATCCCAAACCCTGGCGAGAAAAGGGTACATGGTCTTGCCGTTCGATCCCTTCGGGCAAGGCGAGCGGCTACAGTATCTCGACGCTCGCACCGGGAAGAGTCTCTACGGACCCACCGGTGAACACGATCAAGCTGGGCGCCCGATGCTACTCATGGGATCGCAGTTTGCGCAGTATCGAGTCTGGGATGGCATCCGAGCCCTCGATTATCTTCTCTCTCGCCCAGAGGTCGATCCCGAGCGGATAGGCTGCACGGGACAGTCGGGCGGCGGAACAATGACGATGTACCTGGCGGCCCTCGAGCCGCGGATAAAAGTGGCGGTGGAATCGGATGGAAACTCGGAGAACGTGGCCGGCCCTTCCTATGCTCCTCCGGGAGCGGTCGATGACGCTGAACAGGACCTGGTAGGCAGCCTTCCGGCAGGCCTCGACCGCGGGGATCTACTTTTAGCGTTTGCTCCTAAGCCGCTCCTCATTTTGTATTCGCGGACCGACGCCGGCCTCACCTACTCGCCGACCTATGAGGAAGGAACGAAGGAGGTTTACAGAGAGGTCCAGGCCGTGTACAAGCTTATAGGCGACCCAGACAAGGTAAGCCTCTTCGGCTCCCCTCTACCGCACGCGTACGATTTCTTCAATCGTCGAGAAACCTACAGATGGTTTAATCGTTGGCTCGGCAGCGAGGAACTGGGAACCGAGGAACAGGAGTTCGATAAGTCGGCAGCCGATGCTTTGAACTGTACCAGCACCGGGCAAGTTCGAACGTCTTTAGGCGGACGCTCCGTCGTCCAACTGAATGTAGACCGTCTTCGAGCTTGTGTCCCCGCGAACTCCGCGCCGAATGATATCAAAGCCTTCCGCAAGGGCGTCCAGGACACTCTTAAGGAGCTGCTCGCCCTACCCACTCAGCACACTCCGCTTAACTCCCGGATCCTTTCGTCGGATGCGTGGAGGGACGACATCGCTATCGATGAGTTCACGTTCGAATCAGAACCTCTAGTTCGGGTTGCCGGCTGGTTCCTCAGACCGGCGAGAGGCGGTGGGCCTTTTCCTACCATCGTTTCTGTTTCGGAAAGGAATAGGAATCGAGTTGTCCAAGAGGGGTCGCAGATCAGCGATCTTACCCGAAGGGGTTTCGCCGTTTGTGCTATTGATCTGCGCGGTATCGGTCTCTCCAAGCCTCATTGTCCCGCCGCGGGACCAATCTACTATCGTGAAAGCTCTCTCGACGAGCGTTACACCTGGGCTTTTTTCACCCTCGGGAAGCCGGTACTGGGCCAAAGAGTATGGGACTTCCTTCGCTGCCTCGATTACCTGCAGTCGAGGCCCGATGTGGACCGGGGCCGAATCCGCGGGCTTGGAGAGAGAGGCGCCGCCTTGGCGGTTTCGCTTTCCGGAGTGCTTGACGACCGCCTGCAGTCCTTACTGCTTGATCGCCCACTCGCCACCTACCAGTCGGTGGTCGAATCTGAGGCGTATTCCGTAGACTTCTCTTGGTTCCTTTTCAGTGTTCTAAACCACTTTGATCTACCTGACCTGATCGGGTCGCTCGCCCCGCGACCGTGCTGGATTCTTAACGCTGCTGGTTCAGGCGGTGAGACGCTGGCAGAATCAGAGGTTATGGCTCAATACACAAGAGCAAGTGAAATGTTTATGAAGTCCGACGCAGGTCGACGGCTTCGGTTCATCGTGTGTCCAGAAGACGAAAAAACAAAAACCTACTCCGATTGGCTGCAAGCCACCTGAAAGCCAATGCCTTCATTCAGGGGCTCCCGCTGAGGAGTTCCTACGAAGAGTTCATCAGGGTGAGCTGTGGCCGGCGCACCGCAGGACCCCAAGGTATGCGCTCCACGGACCCACGGCCTCCCGGTATTGGTGGGCCATGACCCTTGAGATTTGGTGCAGATGAGTTAGGTCATGGGCTGCCCAGGTCGCCAGTAGCTCGGACAGAGTAACTATTCCAAGGGCAGGATGTCGTCCGCGGCGCTCGAGGTCCTCTTGCCGTAGATTCAATGCACGCAGTTCGATTAGGTTTTCTAATCGCAAACCACCAAACTCCTCCAATAACTGCCCGAGCGACTTGCCTTGACTCTCTCGCACGTGTCCCCAACGATCAAAAGGCTCGAAGGTCTGAGCTTCTCCAGATTGTAGTATCATCCTTGCCCGCGGCATCCAATCGGTGCGTTCGCCGTGAATCAGATGGCCGACGACATCGAATGCGCTCCAAGTGTTTTCACCTTCATTGCGCAACGCCCACGTTTCCGGCAGATCACGCAGAAGCGCATCGAGAACAGCCGGGGTGCGACTGAGAAGGGATATCGTGTGGCCCAAGTCGAATTCCATCATGCTCCTCCATGCCTAGCTTATCAATTTCTGTGCACGGGTAAGAGCATCTTCCGACACGTCGTGCAACGTGACCTTACAGCCGCCCAGCGCAAACACCGATGCAAGCCCGTGTCCCATGAGGCCGGCGCCAACTACGGATATGTTTTTCATGGCTCAAACGGATTACCGTCGAGCAAAACATCAGGGCCGTTGAAATTCTCAAGTAAGTCGGGCTGATGTTCGAGTTCGGATTCATGCTTATTCGATCCTCCAGCACCTTCGAATCGGTGCGCGAGAACGCGAACTTCCTGCAGACGATCGTGGGCGACGGCAGCGCCGGAGCCGTCTTTTGACCGCTGCCGATCAATAAATTATGTTGACAAGTATGTAATTATGGTTCCCTTTGTTTTCATTCAAATACAGGGGAGACGGTGTGGGAAGTTGTGTTGCCGAACCCACGATCTTCTTGATGGACAAGGACTTAACGGCAATTAGCATTCCCCTACCATTCCGTATGTTACTGAAAATAGGCCACGAAGCTCTCTAGCCCTGAAAAATGACTACTCTCGAACCCACGATGTTTATGAAAAGAAGTTGTTTGGCACGATATTGCGCCTCTCCGTTGCGTGACGCGCTTCAAAATGTACTAGCCTCTATTTAGCCTCCAAGCTAGCCCGCCAGGATTGACGAAAAGGGTATGTTGTCGTGCTGAGTGTCACAGGGGCGTTCGAGACTGTGTGAAAGCTAGCGGCTGTGGCGCAGCGCTGTGCGGAAAGGCTCAGCCTCTCCGGGCAGAAGAAAAGAGGATAAATAAACGGGGACTCTGGATAGCCAGTTTTCACACAGACTCGTTCGGCCCACCCGTGGGGAAGAAAGCCCCGACCTGTGATTCCGGGCCCAGCGAGGTAGATTTCAGGAGTCAGGTAAAGGTCCTCCGGGTCCCGCTCTGAGCTGTGCGCATCGGACTCCAGAACAGACGAATCTGTTCTTACTGTTTGTGACCGTCAAGCAGATTCCCGTCGCGGTGCCGCCCGATCGGATGATTAACAGTTTTGGGGGCCTGCGGCAGAGCCACCAATGACTTTGTCCTTCGCCTCTCCCCAAGGCCTGTTAACCACCCTGCTCGATTCCTGCTCGATCAAACGACTTGACGTTGGGCATCAAGTTTGCCAGGATAACGGACAGGGTTTCGTGGGCTTCGCTAGTTTACGAACGGGTGCGATGGGTCGGGCGAAGTCAGTTTGCCACTTGTCTCGGGGTTGGGTCAGAAGAAAAGGTCGAAGGAGGTCTGCGATGCGGAACCGTATTCTGAGCTGCACCGTCCTGGTGGTGACTCTGCTTGCCGGAGGCTGTCTCTGGGCTCAAGTGGACACAGGCGCGATTTTGGGGACGATCAA
>DATJKY010000721.1:0-2323 GCA_035490955.1 Terriglobia bacterium
CGACGCGGCGCAGGTGCTCTTCATTGATAGCGATCATATGATCGAGGATCTCTCGGCGGCAACTTCCGATCCATCTTTCGGCGATTCCGTTTTGCCAAGGCGACTGAACGCTCGTCCGCTTCGGCTTCAGCCCGGTCGCTTCAGAAACTCGATCACCTCGGCGTCGAAGGTCCATGTGGCCCCTCAGTGTTAGCCTGACTTTCGCAATTCCAGGCTGATTCGCCGTTCCGAAGTGGCTGAAGTGGTTGCGTGTCAACGGCCCGCCTGTGCAAACAGGCAGGGTGAAGACCTACCCTCTTCTCATTCGCACCAGATCCATGGCATTCTGCTGCTTCGATGTTTCTGCGCAGCACCAACCGCAAGAAGGACGGCAAGGACCACCGCTACTTCAGCATCGTGGAGAACCGGCGGGTGCCGGATGGCAGGACGGTGCAACGCACCGTGCTTTATCTGGGGGAGATCAACGACCAACAACAAGTGGCCTGGCGAAAGACGCTACAGGTCTTCGACGAGCAAGCGCAGCGCTATGCATCAATGAGCCTATTCCCGGAAGACCGGGAGATTCCCGCTGACGCGGTGGACAGCGTGCGAGTGAGGCTGAGCGGACTGGAATTGCGGCGCGCGCGGACATATGGGAGTTGTTGGCTGGCTTGCGAGCTATGGCAGGAACTCGGATTGGACGAGTTTTGGCGGCAGCACCTACCGGAAGGCTGCGAGGCAGTGAGTTGGGAGAAGGTGCTGCAACTGCTGGTAGTCAATCGTCTGCTGCAGCCGGGCAGTGAGTTTCAGCTGCACCGGCAATGGTTCGACAGCAGCGCGATGGATGAGTTGCTGCAGGCCAATTTCGGGGTGGCCGAAAAAGATCGTTTATATCGCTGCCTGGATCGGCTGCTGGAACATAAACAAGACCTGTTTATCTGGTTGCGACAGAAATGGGCGGACTTGTTCCAGGCGGATTTCGAAGTACTGCTTTACGACCTGACGAGCACTTACTTCGAAGGCGAGATGGAACAGAATCCGAAAGCACGCCGCGGCTACAGTCGGGACGGTCGAAGCGACTGCCTGCAATTGGTGATCGCGCTGGTGGTGACACCGGACGGATTTCCACTGGCATATGAAGTTATGAACGGCAACACCTCGGACCGGGCGACGCTGCGGGGATTTCTGAAACAGATCGAGGACGGCTACGGCAAAGCGCGGCGCGTATGGGTGATGGACCGCGGAATTCCCACAGAAGCCATCCTGCAGGAGATGCGCGAGCCCGAGCGGCAGACGTTCTATCTGGTGGGCACGCCCAAAGGCAAGATCAATCAGCATGAGAAGAAATGGCTGGATCTGCCGTGGCAGAAGGTGCGCGACGCGGTAGAGGTGAAACTCTACGAGCACGAGGGCGAACTCTACGTGCTGGCCAAAAGCCAGGGGCGGCAGGCCAAGGAGATCGCCCTCCGGCGGAAGCGGCTCGCGCGGTTGCGGCGCAAGCTGCGAGCAATGCGCAAGAGCCTCCCGCAGCGCGACCAACTTTTGCTTCGCATCGGTGCGGCCAGGAAGGAGGCGGGCCGCGCGTTCGGCTTTGTCAAGATCCGGCTGCCCCATAGGGATGAGGAAGTCACGCGCGAGACGTTGTCCTTTCAAGTAGAGAAACTCAAGCTGAAGCGCGCGCAACAGCGCGATGGGCATTACCTGTTACGTTCCAACCTCACCGGTGAGGATCCGGCCGTATTGTGGGCGCGTTATGTGCAGCTGACGCAGATCGAATCGGTGTTCCGATCGTTGAAGAGCGAACTTGGAATCCGGCCGATCTATCACCAGCTCGAACACCGGGCCGATGCTCATGTCCTGATTGCGTTCCTGGCTTACTGTCTCCAGGTGACCTTGAAGAACCGGCTCATGATTCACGCACCAGGGTTGACGCCGGCGGCCGTGCTGGAAAAGCTTGCCACTATCCAGCTCGTCGAGGTCTGGATCCCCATGGTGGACGGGCGCTGGCTGGTCATGCCGCGCCACACCCAGCCTGAGAAAGATGTGCAAGCCGTCCTCGATCACCTTCACATCAGCCTGCCTTCACAACCCCCACCTCGCATCAAGACGCCCCAAAGCGGCGCTCCGCCTGTTCCGGATCACCCCGTTTTGTGGTGAAGACCTTCGGCTCCGTCGAACGAGGATTCAATGACTTACGCTGTGCAAAAGCCGCGAAGTGCGAAAGTCAGGTTAGCAATTTTCTTATTCTGCTGTCGCAAATACCTTAATCGAGGATGGAGCATGTCATTTACACAAGAGAAATCAACTCCTAAATAGGAATGATGCTCTAAATCGTTCTGAGCCC
>DATJKY010000722.1:0-11390 GCA_035490955.1 Terriglobia bacterium
CCTCCTCGGAAATCAACAAGTCGCACAAAGCATCCACAGGATCCTTGCCCATCATCTTGGCGACCTCGTCCATGCGCTTGCCTTCGTACTTCTTGTTCTCGGGCTTCTGGCACGAAGCCACCATCACGCCGTGCCAGCCGCCAACGCTTTTCACTTCGTTGTCCTCCCAGCCAGGCAGGCCGTTCAAGATGTCCGCGCGGATGCGAGCGCGCGCGTCGGCGCTCTTCAGTCGCGCCACGATCTGCTGCGACGTTCCTTCGAGATAGCGGGGAGGGAGGCATTGCTCGAGTCCCGTCATGGCAGCGATGTAAGGATACTGATCGGCGGTAATCTCCACGCCGTTCGAGCGCGCCTCTTCGACGGTCTTGATCTGCAGGCCCATGTGGCCCCAGTTGTCTTTGCCATCCACTTTGAAATGCAGGATGTGGGCAGGAAGGTTGGCTTTGATCGAGATCTGAATGGCTTCCTGAATCGCTTGCACGCCGTGCACGCCCTCGCCCCGAATGTGGCTGGTGTAAATGCCGCCGTATTTGGCGGCCACTTTCCCGAGCTCGATGAGTTCCTTGGTGTTTGAGTACATGTTGGGAGCATAGATCAGCCCGGAGGCGACACCGATGGCTCCTTCGCGCATGGCCTGTTCCACGAGCTGCTTCATCGCGTCCATTTCGTCGTCGTGCGCCGGGCGGTTCGTATAACCGATCACGTCGGCGCGAACCTGGCCGCTGCCCACGTAGGAAGCGATGTTCACAGAAATATGTTGGCGCTCCAGGCGCGCAAAGTATTCACCGAGCGTTTTCCAATCACGTTTGATGCCGGTCGGCTTGAGGCTCTTGTCGAATTCGTCCACCGCCGGGCCGAGCACCGGTCCGGCCGAATCGGACTCGCCCAGTATTTCCGTGGTGACGCCCTGGCGTATCTTGCTCTGGGCGTTGCCGTCCACGAGCAACGTGAAGTCGGAATGGCTGTGCAGGTCGATGAAGCCGGGCGCCACTACCAGGCCCGTCGCATCGATCACCTGCTTGGCCGTTGCTTTGTCGAGGCCTCCGATCTCGGTGATCTTGCCGTCCTTAACCGCCACGGAAGAGTCCATCGCCGGGCTGCCGCTGCCGTCCAGGACCCGGCCGTGAACGATCAACAGATCGTATTGCGGCTCCTGCGCCGCCCGGCGCGATCCGGCGAGCCCCAGGAGCAGTCCTGTGGTGAGACACAGCACCGCCAGACGCAATGCCTTCTTGGCAGTGACACCCATGGGATGAGCCTCCACTTTGTCCGTTGTCATTGGTTGTTAGTTCTTGGTGCGCTACTTGTTCCGAATCTGGATCAAAAGGATAGCCACCGCGAACATCAGCAGGGCCATGGAGCCGCGCCAGTAAAACACCGGGTCGAGGAAGGCCGGCCGCATCGCGCCGCTCGCGCCGAGCACGAGCCGCACCGCCAGTCCTAAGGCGATGCCCGCGGCCGCCAGAGCAACCAGGTAATTAGGGAGCGTTTTCATGCGTGCCTCCACGCGACACTATCACAGCCAGCTTGTTCCCTGTGGCACTAGTTAGCATCATCTCCGCGCGCCGCGAAGACTTTTCCTGATCTGGGTAGTGCTCTGTGCCCTCTGTGACCAGAAAGAGCCTCAACACAGCGGTCACTGACACGCTCCGTGTGCTCGGTGTTTGTGTTAGTTAGGGCTTGAGAGGCGAAAAGAGGACACCGAGAATCTCGTTTTGGTTGCGGCCCCGCCATGTTGTTCTTAACTACCGGATTTCCCGATCCCGATGAACAGACCTGTCATTAACGTGGTGTTGTAAGCGAAATGTAAAATGACGCTCGGAGCCAATGAACCCGTGAGCCCTCGAGCTAGTGAGAAGACCACCCCGACCAACAAGATGAGAGCCGCGTGGTGCCAGGCGCCCCAATATTCCGGCACGTGCAAACCGCCAAATAACAGCGCCGTGCTCAGCACGGCGAAGCGCAACCCCACCAGATGCTCAAAAAAAGCAAACAGCACGCCGCGGAAAATCAGCTCTTCCATAAATGGCGCAATCAGGACGGCAAATCCGCCCAGCAAATACACCGCGCTCCTGGACGTGAGGAGTTGCTCCAGGGGAAAGCTCTGCTGGTCGGGCAGAAGCACGAGAGCCACGAGCGTGAACAGGGCCAAGGCTATACCTCCCATGAAGCACCGCGCGGCTCGCGTTAACGACAGGCCACCCCACTTCAGTCCGGCCCAGAAACTCTGCTGGTAGTGGACGACAATCAGGAAGTAGACGTAGGCCAGGAGGGGAACGTAATAGATGGTCTGAATGACGACGGCGAAGAAGGCATTCTCCGGCAGCGCGGCGGTCCGGACCTGCCACCCCATGATCGGTCGTAGTGCCGCGTAACCCATGTAAGAGACCAGGGGAGCGAGCAGCAGCCACACAGAGGCAAAGGCGAGGAAGAAGAGGAGGTCAGCCAGCCTCCAGCGGGGCGGCGCTGGCGCCTCTGCCCCCTGCCTCGGAACCTCGGGCAGCGCCACAAGTTGTGGTATGTCGTCTTCCAGTCTGTCAGACATAATAGAAGTCAGAAATCAGAAGGATGAATGTAGAATAATCTGCGACGCTGGTCTAGGAGCCGGCCTCTTCGCTGCAAGGAAGAAAACCGATCCCTTCGCTACCCTGAAAACAAGCGAGCCTCCGTTGAAAAGACAGGACTCTTTTCATTCTGACTTCTGACTCCACTCGCCACTTGTCACTGCTCTTTCAGCGCTGCTGCCAGCAGCGGGATCATGATCTCGTGGTGACCGGTCAAGGCATAGCCACGGCTCGACGATCTTCCAGCCTTGCTCGAGCCCGCCGCAGTGGGGCGGAGCAACACGTTCTGCGTCGGCCGGTAGTGCTGGATGAAATCCATGTTGACCGTGGTGATGCCGCGTGGCGCATGGCCAAGGTTGGCGGCCAGACTCACACACTTCAGAAACACTTCGGGCAGGACCACCGCTGAGCCCACGTTCAGGTACACGCCGCCGTCCATGCCCTTAACCAGCGCCGCGAGCAGCAGGAAATCACGATGGGTGGCGCCGCCCAGAGCACGCGGGTCGATGGCAGGATGATTGTGGATAATGTCCGTGCCGATGGCCTCGTGGACGGTCACCGGAGCGCGCTGCGTGTAGGCGGCAGCGAGCAGGCTGTACCTTTGGGACCCCGTGCCACGGCGCCGCGCGAGATACCGGCCGACTGCTTCGCCCATCCCCAGTCCTTCTTTGTCGCCCTCCGCCACGGCCTGGTTAATGAAACGGCCGGTTTCCTCGGCCATGCCGAATTGGCCGCGACCGAGCACGGTGGGCACGTCCTCCGAAGTCGAGCCCACCAGGGCAATCTCAAAATCGTGAATCAGCGCCGCGCCGTTCATGGCTACGGCAGTGAGAAACCCGCAGTGAATCAGGTCGATGAGAACGGGGCCGAGCCCACACTTGATGACGTGGCCTCCTAGTCCCCAGATGATGGGCTTGCGCTTCTGCCGTGCCCGCTGCAAGGCGGCTACTACGGCGCGGAAGTGATCGCCGGCCAGGATGTGGGGCAGGGATTTCAGGAGTTCCTTCACCGAAGCGGCAGAAGGGACAGCTCGGGCGAAGTCCTTCACAGACACCTTGCTTGGGCGCGAGGTAAGCGGGTAGGTGCGCACACGCTTTAGCAGAAGGGGACGCTGGCGGTAGACGCTCATATCATAAATCCCTACAGGCCTACAGAGTTGGTGCTGGAGGGGGGAGTTGAACCCCCACGCCGGGTGACCGGCGGCAGATTTTGAGTCTGCTGCGTCTGCCAGTTCCGCCACTCCAGCAAAGACCACAGAGGATAACTGAGAATAACATGGCCTGCTCAGTTCCTCAAACTCCCCGCAGGGCGGTAGTGCTTCAGTTTGATGTTGAGCCGGCTCTACGCCGCCACTTTACGCCACATGGCGAAGTAAACTCGTCGCTTACCCTACGCGCAGGGCATTTTTCTTGACAAAGTCGAAAACAGTTCGTTATCAAGGGGGGTGCGCGGCTGTGCCGCAGCGCTGTGCGGAAAGGCTCAGCCTTTCCTCATTCGGTCAAAAAGGAGAAAGAATAAGGCTTTAGACTGCGCCGCCTCCGGAAAGCCAGAGGCTTTCCGCACAGCAGGCGGCAGAGCCGCCCGACTCCGACCACGGACTACCAACAGCCGAGGAAAACATGATCTACTTCACGGAACTTCAGAATCTTTCCACCTACGATGTGAAGGGTGATTACTTAGGTCAGCTGCAAGACCTTTGCGTGGATCCCAGCCAGAACGGGCTACGGGTGGCGTCGCTTCTGGTGAGGACACCAAAGAAAACCGTACTCTGCATCACCCATGAGCAAATCCAGTCAGTCTCCGTCCGGGCCGCTCAGACCAGCGTGCCCAAAGAAGAGGTTCGCTGTTACGCTCCTGACGAAGGCTTGCTGCACATAAAGAAGGACGTGTTGGACCAACAGATCATCGATGTTAATCACCGCAAGGTGGTGCGGGTGAACGACGTAGACCTGGATATCGTGCCGACCGACGGCCATACCGAGCTCCGCATTCTGGCCGTCAACGTGGGGTGGGCGGCCGCCATTCACCGCCTGTTACAAGGGTTGGTTGCCAAACACCGAATTCGCATGATTGCCGGCCTCTTTCCTTCCAAAAACATCCCCTGGGAATTCGTCAATCTCATCGAACCTGACCCTGCCCGGCGGGTGAAGCTGCGCCTTACTTACGACCGCGTGGCGGAAATGCACCCGGCGGATATCGCTGACATCCTCGAAGAGCTCTCTCGTGACGAGCAGAAGGCGGTCATCGAGTCTCTGGATGAAGAAACGGCGGCCCAGGCTCTCTCCGAAATTCCCACCCGCATGCAGGTCGATCTGCTCGAGAGCATCAATCCCGAAAAGGCCGCGGGTATCGTCGAAGAGATGCCTCCAGACGAGGCGGCGGATGTGCTGCAGGAGCTGCCGCCAGAGACTTCCGCCGAACTCTTGAACGACATGGAGAAAGAGGGCGCGGAGGAAGTGCGGGAGCTCCTGGCCTTCGAGGAAAACACTGCCGGGGCGTTGATGACCACCGAGTACCTTATGGTGGGGGAAGCGGCGACCGTCGAGGGCGCTATTGCCGCGGTTAGGCACTTCGAGGGCGCCCCCGAGTCGATACAGGCCGTGTACCTGGTGGATATGACGGGCAGGCTGACGGGAGCCGTGCCCTTAGCTCGCATCCTGCTGGCCGAGGCGGGAGCGCCGCTTAAGGAGCTCTCTTTCGACCCCGTGATCTCGATCCAATCCCACGAGGACGATAAGGCCGTCATCGACCTGTTTCACAAGTACAACCTCATGTCGCTCCCGGTAGTAGATGAGAAAGGTCACCTGCTGGGCGTGGTCACCGCCGACGACGTTCTCGAGCTTGTGGTCAAGCGCCGATAAAGACGGCGGATAACTGATCCTGTGAACCAACAACGCCTTCGCCGCCTCCGCAAGAACCTGCTGATCTTCCTGGCCGTGCTGGGTCCGGGAATCATCACCGCCAACGTGGACAACGACGCGGGCGGCATCCTGACGTACTCGCAGGCCGGTGCCAGTTATGGTTTCTCGCTACTCTGGACGCTCATACCCATTACCATCGCGCTGATTGTCGTGCAGGAGATGGTGGCGCGCATGGGCGTGGTGACCGGCAAAGGGCTGGCGGATTTGATCCGTGAAGAGTATGGGTTCCGGGCCACCTTCATCCTCATGGGTCTGCTTCTCGCCGCCAATTTCAGCAATACAGTGGCCGAGTTTGCGGGCCTAGCCTCGGGGATGTCCGTGCTCGGAGTGAGCCGTTATATTGTGGTACCGCTCGGAGCGGCTCTGGTCTGGGGATTAGTGGTACGGGGCACCTACCGGGTAGTAGAGAAAGTTTTTCTGGTCGCCTGTCTCTTCTACATCGCTTATCCGCTGTCTTGCTTTCTAGCCCACCCCAACTGGGCGGAGGCTTTGAGGAGGACCGTCGTACCGTCGTTCCACTTTGACTACCAATACCTATACATGCTGATCGGCGTAGTGGGGACGACCATCGCCCCCTGGATGCAATTTTACCAGCAAGCGTCCACGGTAGAGAAGGGAATCAAGGTCAAGGACCTCAAATATTCGCGCTGGGATGTTATCGTCGGCTGTACGATCACCGACGCAGTGGCCTTCTTTATCATTGTGGCTTGCGCAGCTACCATCTACGCGAGCGGCCACCGGGATATTCACAGCGGCGCCGATGCCGCCCTGGCCCTGCGTCCGCTCGCCGGGCGGGCGGCGGGTGCGCTCTTCGCGTTTGGATTATGCAACGCTTCATTGTTCGCCGCGTCGATCCTTCCTCTGGCGACCGCCTACTACGTCTGCGAAGGATTGGGACTCGAGTCCGGCCTCGATAAGAGACTGCCGGAGGCACCGGCTTTCTACTCACTTTACACCGGACTGATCTTTTTGGGTGCGCTCACTGTCCTCTTTCTGAGCGAGGCCAAGCAGATTTCCATCATCCTCTTGTCTCAGGTCGCCAATGGTGTTCTTCTCCCTCTGGTGCTTATCTATATGCTGAGATTAATTAATCGTCCCGATCTAATGGGGGCTCACTGTAACTCAAGGTTTTTCAATTATGTTGCCTGGATCACTTGCGTAGTGATGATTGTTCTCACCGTGTTCCTGACAGTGACCTCCTTTTTTCCCCAGCCGTCTCCTCGGGTAGGCCCGGCCCGTCAGGGCCCGAGCCGGGAAGCGTTCGTCGAAGACTTCCTTTGCGCTGCTCGTTTTCTGGCTTCGAGTGCGCGCTCTACCCACTGATCAGCGGTCTCAATGTCTGAAGCCCGCGCTGCCTCAGCGGTCTCCAGGTCGACCTTTTCCCGATACATCAAACTCAAGTAAGCCATGGCGTCGTCGTAATCTGGCTTGAGCTCGATAGCCTTCTCCAGCTTTTCGATTCCTTCGGTGACGAGGGAGCCGTTGTCTCCTATAAGCCGAAGCCGAGCTTCCTCGGGGAGCGGAGGGAGTCTGTCAGGGTTTGTCAAATCTGAAGGCAGCGCGAGGTTCAGGTCTTTACGTAGCTGCATCCGCCGCGGGTAGGATAGCGACCAGTCGAGCACACCGATCCAGAAGTACGGCTCCGGATTCTCAGGCTCAGCATCGATGCGCTGCGACTGGTATTCTTTCGCTTTATTGAAATTCTTCATGTTGTAGCAGAGCAGCGCCAGCATGTTCAGGGCGGTCGAGTTTTGAGCATCGATGCGCAGGACGTCCTCGAGTGCCTGGATAGCTTGCTCCGCCAGCCGGACGTTCTCCGGCGATTCGCCGCCAGGGACATACTGCTGGAAATAGGACATACCTACGTACAGGTGGGCCTCAGGATCTCCCGGGTCAAGGTCAACGGCTTTCTGGAAGTGCTCGAGAGCAGCGTTGAACTGCGCGCTGCTGAACTTTTGGATGCCCAGTTGGATTTGGGCACAGGCTGCCTCCGACCTGCTCGCGCAACCCGCCGAAGGCATTTCTTCACTTGACTGACCCTGCTCGCACCTCTGACGATCCTTGGTCGTGCAGTCCTTCGCCGCCTGACGTTGAGGAGAGGCAGCAGTCCCAAGCAGCGGGTACCCAACCCACAAGCAAGCACCTAATAAAGAGAGGACAGCAGAACTCATTTCAACATCTCCCTGGGCACCACAGCTTATCTGTCTTCTAGACAATCATAGTTGTGAGAAGGTTCCCACCCTAGTCAGCACGAATGACAGAATGAGCAGAATGAGCGCCGCGTTTCAAAAAGGAGGCGGCGCGGTGTATACTGCACGGTTATCCGAAATTTCAGAGCGGAATCCCGCTTCCGAGGGTGGATACCGTCCATCAGAGAGCGCTTATGGCCAACAAGCGTATAGGCATACTGACCGGTGGGGGCGATGTCCCCGGACTGAATACCGTCATCAAGTCTGTTGTCTACCGGGGCAGCGAAATCGACTACGACGTACTGGGGATCCGGCGCGGCTGGGAGGGTCTGACACACCTCAATGCGGAGGATCCGGCGAGCGTGGGGCATTACACTATTCCGCTAAACCGCGAGAACACCCGCACCATCGACCGCACCGGCGGCACGTATTTGCATACTTCGCGCACCAACCCCGCCAAGATGAAGAAGCTGCCGCCGGCTTGCAAGGGTCGCGACTTCCCGAAGTCGGAGGGCATCGACAAGGGCGTAACCTCGGTCGTCTATGACGTCACCTCGCAGGTACTGAGGAATGTGGCCACGCTGGGGCTGGACTATTTGATTGCCATCGGTGGCGACGACACGCTGAGCTACGCAGCGCACCTGGACGCGGAAGGCGTCAAGGTGATTGCCATTCCCAAGACCATGGACAACGACGTGCACAGCACGGAGTACTGCATCGGTTTCTCTACCGCTATCACGCGCGCCATGGAAGCCATCGACCGGCAGCGTACCACCGTCGGATCGCACGAGCGCATCGGCATCTTTCGCATCTTCGGGCGCGACGCTGGTTACACCGCGCTTTATACCGCCTACGTCACCTCCATACGTTGCTGCATTCCGGAGTACAAGTTCGACCTGAAGCACCTGATCGAACTGCTGTTGACCGATAAGAAGTTCAACCCGAGCAATTACGCGCTAGTGATCGTTTCCGAAGGCGCCGAGTGGGAGGGCTACCACATCCGCGAGTACGGCGCGGCAGACGCGTTCGGCCACCGCAAGAAGGCCAACGTAGGCGAGGACCTGAGCGACGAGATCAAAAAGGCCACTGGGGAAGAGACGGTCGTCAGCGATCTCACCTACGAGCTGCGCAGCGGTAGCCCGGACTTCGTGGACAAGATGGTGGCTTCTACGTTCGCCGGTATGGCCATGGACTGCATCCAGAAGGGTGAACACGGCGTGATGATGGCTATTGCCCAGGGCTGTTACACCTCCGTGCCGATTCCCGATCCCAAGCTGGGGCCGCGGCAGGTGGACGTCGAGACCATGTACAACACCCAGCGCTATCGCCCTAACTATGCGCACAAGCTCGGTCTCCCCATCTTCTTAACGCGCGCCTGAGGCACGAATGACAGGAACCACGGACGCGGCCGTCCTGGAGCGCGTCACTAAGCGCTACGACTCCCTGACCGCAGTTGGGGATTTGAGCCTGCGCATCCGGCGGGGAGCGCTATTCGGCCTCCTGGGGCCGAACGGAGCGGGCAAGACCACCACCTTGCGCATGCTGATGCGCATCCTTATCCCCGATGAGGGGTCCATCCAGGTGCTAGGCGAGCCGCTCAACGAGCGCACTCAGGATCGCATTGGCTACCTTCCCGAAGAGCGCGGCCTTTATCCTCGCATGCAGGTGCGAAAACTACTGGTGTTTCTTGGCGCCTTGAAAGGGCTGGCGGAAGGGGAGGCCAACCGGCGCGCGCGAGACTGGCTGGAACGACTGCAGCTCGCCGACTGGTCCGAAAAGAAGGTGATCGACCTTTCCAAGGGCATGCAACAGAAGGTGCAATTCATTGCCGCCGTCATTCACCGCCCGCCATTGCTCATTCTGGATGAGCCTTTCACCGGCCTTGACCCGATCAACGCTGTCGTGGTTAAGGACATCATGCTGGAGCTGCGCGAGCAAGGTTCCACCATCATTCTCTCCACTCACCGCATGGAGCAGGTGGAGATGATGTGTGATTCGATCTGCTTGATCAATCAGGGTCAGAACATACTGCATGGAGAGCTGCAGGCGATCAAGAAGGCTTACGGCAAAAACACCGTGCGCATCGAGTGTTCGGGTGACGGTGACTTTCTGAAGCAGATGCCGGGGCTCATCCAGAGCGTGAACCATTTCGGCGCTGTCGTTGAGGCGAAGCTGCGACCCGGAGCAGACCCGCAGGAGATCCTGAAGGCCGCCGTGGACCGGGGGGTGCGCATTATGCGTTTTGAGTTGATGGAACCGCCCCTGAACGATATCTTCATCGAAAGGGTTTCTGACGCTCATGCGTAAACTCTGGCTCATCGTCAAGCGGGAATACGTCACCCGTGTCCGCACCAAGGGTTTTGTGATCGCCACTGTGGGGGTCCCCGTTTTCAGCATCGGCCTTTTCGCGTTTGCCATTTTCATGGCCACACGCGAGACGGACCACACCTTGAAGCTGGTCATCCTGGACAGCTCCGGTGGGCTGGGCGCCAGGGTGACCCAGGGTCTGAACTACAAATTGGCCAACGGCCAGCCCGAGTTCTCCGTGGTGAAAATAGTCGAGCAGCCAGGGTCGGACGAACGCGCCCGGGAAGAATTGCGTTCCGAAGTCAGTAACGGCCAGTTGGACGGCTACCTGCTGATTCCCGGCGAGGTGGCTAAAGGGGGACCGGCAGAATTTCACACCAAGAATCCCGGGGATTTTGGCGTCAACGAGCACATCGGCCGCGCTGTGAGCGATGCGGTCATCGCCCAGCGTTTACACGACCGCGGCCTTCAGATCGAAAACGTGAGCGAGGTAGTGCAGGGTGTCGAGCTTAAGCTGGTTAAGGTCACCAAGCAGGGGGAGGCGGAGGAGAAGGGGCAGACCTTCCTCGTGGCGCTCGTGCTCGCGTTCATCCTTTACACGACACTCGTCATGTACGGCGTGTCGACCATGCGCTCCGTTCTGGAGGAGAAGACCACCCGGATTGTGGAAGTGCTGCTTTCCACGGCCAAGCCGTTCCATTTGATGGCCGGCAAGATTGTTGGGGTGGCAGCTGTGGGTTTGACGCAATACCTTATTTGGACTCTGACGGCGGCGCTCCTGGCCACCTATGGCGCCGCTATGGCCTCGGCGTTCAGGCCGGGTGCCTCGTTTCCGCGCTTCCACATTCCCGCTTCGCTCCTGGCGTACTTCGTGGTCTTCTTCCTCTGTGGATATTTCCTTTATGCCTCTCTCTTCGCGGCTATCGGTGCCTCGTCGTCCAACGAACAGGACGCCCAGCAGTTGCAGTGGCCCGTCATGCTGCCCATCATCTGCAGCATGGTCATGTTTAACCTCGTGCTCCGCGACCCCAACTCCACTGCCTCGGTGGCGCTTTCTCTCGTCCCATTCTTTGCCCCGATCTTGATGACCTTAAGACTCTCGGCGCAGACACCACCTTCCTGGCAGATCGGGCTTTCGATTGCGCTCACCGCCGTCACCACCGTCGGTGTGGTCTATTTCTCCGCCAGGATTTATCGTGTGGGAGTGCTCATGTACGGCAAACGCCCGTCGGTGGTGGAGCTGGTGCGGTGGCTGAGATACTCGTAACATGGTTCTTACTCCCATCGTCGTCGCTTGCCCGCAGTGCGGCTCAACCAGCGACGTAGTGTACTCCTGCAAGCCGGAGTGCTGCTTCAACCACGTGTGCGCCAGGTGCTACACCACCTTTGAGCTGGTGACGAGCAGGATC
>DATJKY010000723.1:0-5437 GCA_035490955.1 Terriglobia bacterium
ATCCTGCTGGGCGCGAGCGGTCGGAACGAGGCAGCAGCCGGTCAGCGCCGCTACCGAAGCGAGTAGGGAAGTGTGAACCAACCAGGCCTGAAGTTTCATTGTTTACCCACTCCGTAGGATTTGAGGTCGAACGTTGCAAAAACGCTTCCGGCTGGAAATCGCCACCGCAAGGCACGAATTCTCGAGGAAGCGGCACTTCGCGGACTGGGGAACAAAAGAGAAGCGGCCCACCATCTAGCGTCCAAAGGTTATCACACTTCATGACAAACACTCTCTGGTAATTGAGGTTCTGAGGGTTCTGGAGATTCCGCCAGCCCGATGGCGGGCATTCATCCGATATGCCCAACGCCCTTCACGGATTCCGGAGTTCACCTGTAAGGCCAGACACAAGCCCATCGAAAGCGCCACCCACACCGTCAGCGCCAATGGCGGCATGATCTTCAAAGCCAAGGTGCTGGAAGCGGGAACAAAATTCATTCTCGAGAATCGGCGGACCCAGCAGAAAGTCGAGGTGAACGTCGTGCGGCCCGCGCAGCTGAATCCAGCGCTTGTTCCCGTGGAGTTCCTCGCGGCCGCCCCACCGTTTTGGAACAGCTCCTTCCCGCCCGGCATGAAGGGAAGCATCCGAAAAAGGATGCGTCATTCCGAACGCAGCGAAGGATCCCTTTTCAAGAGTCGGACGCGATTCCGTCTCGGGACTCCGGTACACGCCAACCTTGCGGTCATTCAAGACAGGGCAGAACCTAATCGTGCTTATGGTTTGTCGTTACTATTGAACGGTGATGGCCAGTGGAGGCGAAGTGGATCCGGCATAGGTGGCGTCCCCGCTATACACGGCCGTGATGTTGTCGAAGTGTGTTCCGCCTCCACCGCCAGAGCCGCTGCTACAACCGGCCGCGAGCCCAGCCACAAGCCCTGCCAGCAGCAACAAGCTCGTGCAGGCGTAAACGCGGCGGTACGGTCTCGGCACTCGCTTCAAGCCAAGCAAGAGCAGAACCAGCAGCACGAAACTTGCCGGCAGCAGCCAGGGCACGACGTGAGGGTTCGGAATACGATTCGGTCCCGCCGGCGGCGTCAGCAAGGCCAGCGTCGTCATCAGCGTGGCGGTGCACGTGGGCGCCGTTGCGCCGGACACGGTCGTGCACGTTTGCGCGGTGCCGAGCGCAGTCGTGCCATTCATGAACTGCACGGTTCCCGTCGGACTTGCGCCCGCAGCGGTGGCCACGACCGTCGCTGTCAGCGTTACGCTCCCGCCCGACGAGATACTCGTGGGCGAGCCCGTCAAGGTCGTCATGGTCGTTTGTCCAACCGACAGTGACAACGCCGACGACGTCGAAGCAGCATAGTTTGTGTCTCCTGCGTAGGCCGCGGCGATTGAGTGATTGCCAGCCGTGGCAAAGGTTGTTGTCAAAACAGCCGTGCCGCTTGCTCCCACCGTCGCCGTTGCGCCTGCGGGCGTAACATTTGCTGTTCCAATGGTGGTGCTCCCATCCTTGAACGTGACCGTTCCCGTGGGGCCTTGCGTGCTGTTGCTCTGGGAACCGATAGTCACAGACAAACTTACCTGCTGGTTCGCCAGCACGGGGTTCGGGCTCGCAGATACAGAGGCAGCCGTCGCCGCAGGGGTGACGGTCAGATTGAGAGTGACCGCGGGGCTTGCGTTGTAGCTAATATCGCCCGGGTAGTTCAACACAAGGGAATGTGAACCACCGTTAAGCTGAATCTTCTGATCCTCTGCGTGTCCTGCGCTATTGATCTTAATAGGGCTTTCCGGGAGCGGATTCCCGTTGTCGGTAATCGTGACGGACCCAGTGGCGTCGAAGGCGCACCCACTAGTGGCTCCGTTGAGGGCCAGGGGTTGGCAGTTAGTTGAATTTCCCGTGTGATTGAGTACGTCCAGTCTAAGTATGGGGCCCGATCCGTACGGGAAGCTCGTTATGGTGATGATGTTCCCCACTGCATCGAAATTGATCATCTCAGCGAGCAGCGCACTATTCTCCGGCGTCACCGTGACCGGGACTCCGTTCGAGTCGCTCGGCGCAAACGTGCCGTCTCCCGCGTAGTGCGCCGTCACGTTGTACGTCCCGCCAGGTAAAAAAGTCGTCTGGATGCTCACCGTGCCGTTCGCTAGCGTTCCATCCGAAACGCTCCCGTTGACGGGGGTAGCGGCCAGCAAAGCAACGTCACCGGTCGGAGTGCCTGGCCCAGGATTGGCTGCGACGGCCACTGCCGCAGTGATCTGCGTTCCATGCGCGATGGTTCCTGGGTTCGCGCTGCCATTGATGGTTAGGGTGGTGGTTGAGGCCTTGAACGCCCCCACTGCGGTCTTCCATAAAGCGGCGAGGTTCGTCACATTCACCGAGCCCAGGCCCGTTGCCGTGTCATATCCGGTGCCCGCTGTCCATGCAGGCGTGGTTGGACTGCTAGGGCTTACCAAGACTCCGTTCACGCTACTCGAAGTACTGCTACAGTTGTTCGTGTTGTTTGCATTGGTCGTACATGGAACGGAATCGTTGCCCTTCGTGATGTCCAGAAAGGCGCAGGAAGTCGGCGGAGGAGTCGCGGGATTGGTGAACGAACTGGAATTGCAGCTGGAAAATGTCTCGCCCTTCGCAATGGTGTAAAGCACAAGATTCGGGTTGCCCTGCCTGCCGTTCTGCTGCTGATCAATCAAGGCCATGATTCCCGCGAAAGCCGGTGAAGACGCTGACGTGCCTCCCACACCGAGGAAGCTGAAGTGTCCTTGCGCGTCGGGCACGCAGGAAGGAGGTTTGCCTGCGGAAATCGCGTCCGCCTGGCAAGCGAGGTAGAAGCTGTTACTACTCGCTCCGTCGCTCGCGAAGAGCGAGACGTCGGGCAGGTCACGATGACCGTCAGCCGGCGTGATACCGGTTTGCCATGGCGCCTGAGTCTTTGTGTACACAGAACTAGGTCCGCCGCTGGCCCCCACAATGTTGTTTGCGGTTGTGCAAACGGTGTTCAACGTGCTGCTGGTAGCGTTTGCCGCGCACGAGTCATTCCAAGGAATCTCTGGGATGTAGCCTATCGCCGACTCGCGCGACCCGGCGGCGTTAGTGGAACTCCAGAACGTGGTCTGTGTGCCAACGTCGTCAAAATCGGTGCCGCCGACCGCGACGTTAAACGGAGTCGAAGCAATGCCACTCACGGCAAGGCCAGCTGCAGCGGTTTTTTCTGTGTTGAAATCATCGCATCCGGCGGAGCCGTTGTCGCCGGCAGAGACCATCACCGAGATGCCCTGAGCGGCGGCTTGCTCCCACATCGCGTTGTAAAACTGGTTGCCCGCGGTTCCTAAGGCCGGTTCGCACACGCCAAAGCTCTCGCTCATCACCGACGCGATGTTGTTGTCAACGATATAAAAAGCCGAGAGATCAATGCCCGCCACAGTCAAGGTGTCTTCCGAGACCACCAGATCGGTAGTCGCTCCCGGAGCGACCATCCCCGCGACCTGTACATCGAGGTCGGCCTCGCCTTCATCTCCGTTTACCCCTGGATCGGGTCCGTTCAAAATGATGTTTGCTTGGGTAAAGTTTGCAGGTAGCCCAAAAAGATTGCGAAAATCAATCACGTCTTGCGCATTGATGTTGGAATCCTCGACCAGCGCAATCGTCACCCCGCTTCCGTCCAGCAACGTGGTTGGGGTCCCGCTCAGACCGTTTGGTACGTTGTAGATTTTCGCAAAGTCCGCGGGCCCCACGACGTAGCAGGGTTGCGCATTGTTCGTGCCACAGCCGGAGGCAGTCGTGAACAAGGGTTTTACGATGCCCTCTTTTGTCCGCACAAAAGCGCCCGCATCCCGCCTCATCGACTTCCTGGGGAAATTGTGCAGCGTCACGATGCCGGCCACCACAGGCGTCAGCGCCGCGGGAATCTGCGGGTCGGTCGAGTTGGCCTGCCTGGTTTGTCCGTTCACCAGATAATGGTGAATCTCGGTGTGAAACGCGTTGCGCACTTGGCCGGCGGTGCCGGAGAACTCGATGACCGTGCGGCCCGCGGCGACCTTGATTGCTTGGAAGCCCTGGCGGGTAAGCCAGCCTGTAACCGTCTGAATATCCGCATCTGCCGGCCCAAATTGCACGCCGAATTGTTGCGGTGTCAGCCAATTATGATAATTCGGCGAATCCTTGACCTGCTGTTCCCCCAGTAGAGTTTCGAGCGCCGCTTCCTGTTCAGGGCTCCGTTGTAGCACCAACAGCATCCGGCTCATCGCCGTCGAATCGGGCACCGGGCCTTCATCAAATTCCCGGCGCGCCAGCGGATGCACGTTGCCTTTCAGACGCACCAATTGCGTCTCATCAATCCCTTGTGTGATGCGGGCCGGTAGGGCTGGTGTTTGCACGAACGAGGATTGTTGGGCGTTCGATTGGGCGGCAACGCGCGGCGTCCCGAGAAATAGCAATGACAAGGGGAGCAAAACGGAAGTGCGAACGAGCAAGGCATGGAGTTTCATGGTCTACCCATTCTGCCTGTAGATTTGAGGTTGAACGCCTAAAAACGCTTCCGGCTGGAAATCGCCCCTGCTCGCAACGCACGATTCTCGAGGAGGCGGCACTTCGCGGACTGGGGAGCAAAAGAGAAGCGGCCCACCCTGTAGCGTCCAAAGGTTATCACACTTCATCGAAAACACTTCTCTGGCGCATAAGGATTCGGCCTGCCCGATAGCCTCCACCCGACGGGCTTAGGTGCACGGCTTCGCATCCGCGACATGCAAATCCCGTTCATTCACTCCGATGCCCATTCAGGGATTCCGGATGCTTTGTTCCCCTTCTTGTGCGCAAGCTATGTCCGTTCTCTGGAGGTGCTCTTCGGTTGTTGCGGCCTTTGACGGAAGTGCCTATGTGTTTGCAGTGGCGTTACGGAATTCTCCGTTTATCATTGACCGCAGCAGTCCTTTGCTTATTCCCATCTTACTTCGGCCATTTCGAGCAAAACTATTATTCCCGCCAGGCGCGAAAAAAGTTCGCGCATCCCCATACAACACAATGGTCCGCGCCAAGTTGCGCTCGAATTTCTGTGGAAAGTGCCGCGTTCGCTGCCGCACCGCTTGAGTCGCCGTTCCTAGGGCTCGCTCCTTTGCCGCACCGCAAAATCCCCGGCCCGGCCCTCTGGAACCACGCGCCAGCCCGGCTTCAGCTCCACCGTCCAGCCCTTCCCGGTCAACGGTGTCGTGTTCGCATCGGTTGGCGCAGGCACTCGAACCTGCACAATCCCACCGTTACCGCGGACAAAGAGCGCTCCCTCCGTCGTTTTTAGCAGTCCCCAAGTATCGCTCACCTGGATTTCGCCTTCATACAGCGTCAATTTGTCGTCCAGGCCCAGCACGGCATTCGGATCGAACGTGTAGTGGAAATCCTGGCCCACGGGCAGCGTCAGCACCGGGCCGTCGAAGAAGGTTTTTCTCGCTGCGGCCACGCGCGCC
>DATJKY010000724.1:0-3010 GCA_035490955.1 Terriglobia bacterium
CCCTCCGGGCCTGAGCGCCTCGAGTGCCTGGGGAAACAGTCGCGCGTAGACCTGCTCCCCGTGTTCCAGCCCGCCCCAGGCGGTGCGGGGTTCGAATTCGCGCACTTCGCGCTGCACCATGTCGAGTTCCGTTTGGGCAACATAAGGAGGATTCGAGGCCACAAAGTCGAGGGTGCCCGCGAGGCCTGTATCGAGAAGCGGAGCGAGCAAGTCGCCTTCCAGGAATCTGACCCGGCCCTCCAGGCCGAGCCGCACGGCGTTGCGTGCGGCCACCTCGAGCGCAGGGTGCGAGATGTCCGTGGCGTAGATTTCAGCATGAGGAAACTCCGAGGCCAGAGCCAGGGCGATGCAGCCGGATCCCGTGCCAATCTCGGCGATGCGCAGAGCTGCCCGGGCTTCAGACCCGAAGTGGCGCGACAGGTCGACGACAGCTTCCACCACGTGTTCCGTTTCGGGGCGGGGGATCAGAACATCAGGTGTAACCTCGAAGTCGAGCCCCCAGAATTCCTGGTGGCCGGTGATGTATTGGGTGGGCTTCCCTGTGGCGCGCTCGGCGACCAGCCGAAAGTAGCGGTCGACGGTTTCAGGGGGAATATTGATTTCCGGATGGCTGTACAGGTAACCGCGGTCGCACCCAAGGACGTGCATCAACAGCAATTCTACGGCAAGCTGTGCCGACGGCACATGCTGCTCCAGCAGCATCTTCAACCCGGACTGGAGCGTGTCGCGAAGCTGCATGCCTCATCCTTTAATCATCGTCGTCCCGATAACCGGCCTCTCTGATGGGTGGGCAACCGGCCGGACCACGGTTATAGCATAGACTGGCCTCTGGTTCGCTCAGGGCTGCTGGAACAGTTTGACCGTTCTGTACTTCCCGCAGGGGAGCTACATGAGTAGCTGTGGATGAAGCCCACGGGGACGGTGCGTGGAAAAACTTCTCGGGCCTGGGCGGCCGAACGGTTCGACCCCTTTGGGGTCGCTAGGATGAATCAGCAGTGTGACAGCCGTCACAGACCTGACGTGCGGTCCGAATAGTATTCTGGACGTGGGGACATGGCGAGCCAGCCCAGCCTTAGGCGCGGTGAGGAACAGGGAAGCAACAGGAGACGACATCTTGAGCGAAACTACAACCACTTCACCGACGGTCGAAGCCAAGCCCAGGCGTAAGCCCAACCCTAAGGCGCCGCGCCAGGGCGTGTTGCACCTCGCGCCTGAGGTCCGTATCGACGGATGCGAAGAGGTTGCACTGGGCTTCTCGCCGGAGCAGGTGAAAGTGGAAGTTCTGCGCTGCCTGCAGTGCAAAGATCCCAAATGCATTGACGCTTGCCCCTTGCACATTGACATCAAGAGCTTCATCTCCCTCGTGGGCGACGGGGACTTTGAGGCCGCCTTCGCCAAGATCAGCGAACAGAACCCCTTTCCCGGAATCTGCGGGCGCGTTTGCCAGCACGAGCTCTTTTGTGAGAAGGCCTGCTTGCTGGGGAAGAAGCTGGAACCCGTAGCCATCGGAACTCTGGAGCGGTTCGTCGCCGACCGGCACCGGCAGGCCAACGACTCTTCGGATGTTGCGCTCGAGAATGTACTCACCCGCGGCCTGAAGATTGCTCTTGTGGGCAGCGGCCCCGCATCGCTAATCGCGGCCTTCGACTTGATTCGCAAAGGCTACAGGGTGACGGTCTTTGAGGCACTGCACAAGCTGGGAGGCGTACTGGCTTACGGTATTCCCAACTTCCGGTTGCCACGGGAAATTCTCAATGAAGAGGTCGATCGGCTGAGGAAGACGGGGGTAGAGTTCCGCACCGACTTCATTGTTGGCCGGTCCGCCTCGTTGGAAGAATTGTTTCAGGCAGGATACGACGCCGTCTTCCTGGGCACCGGCGCCGGGCTGCCCTACCTCATGGGTATACTTGGAGAGAACCTGGTGGGCATTTACACCGCCAACGAGTTTCTGACCCGCATCAACCTGATGCAGGCTTACCAGTTCCCCGAGTCCGACACGCCAGTGCGAGTCGGTAAGCGCACGGTGGTGGTGGGTGGCGGCAATTCGGCCATGGACGCGGCCCGCTGGGCGCGGCGCTTTGGCAGCGAAACCACCATCCTGTTCCGGCGCGGGCGAACCGAGCTGCGGGCCCGCCTGGAGGAAATCGCCCACGCCGAGGAGGAGGGCGTCCATTTTGAGTTCCTGGCAGCCCCCGTCCGTCTGTTCGGCGACGAGAAGGGCACCTTGCGCGAGATGGAGTGTATCCGCATGCAACTGGGCGAGCGGGACGAGTCGGGACGACCGTCTCCCGTGCCCTTGCCGGGCTCGGAATACCGCATTCCCATCGACACGGTGGTAATGGCCATTGGCCAGAGCCCCAATCCGACGGTCCAGAAGTCTACGCCGCAGCTCGCGACCGAACGGGGCAAAATTGTTATCGACGTCGGCGGCCGCACCAGCATGTCGAGGGTGTTTGCAGGTGGCGATGTGGTGCGCGGAGGCTCCACGGTGATTCAGGCTATGCGTGACGGGCGCACGGCGGCGGAAGCTATCGATAACGCGCTAAGCGAGCAGCAGAGCAAGTCAGTATCCGACCCTGCTCGTGTCGCAACCCTCCTGGAGCCGTTGGCAAATGGCAGTCACCGCATCGTGGCCAAAAGACTCATCACGCCGGAGATCGCCTGGCTTGAAGTGGAAGCGCCTGCGGTGGCGCGGCACTGGAAGCCCGGCCAGTTCGTTATCATCCGCCCCACCGCGGACAGCGAGCGCATGCCCCTCACCATCGTGGACGGCGGTCCCGCCAAGCGGGGCGGAACCATCCACCTGGTGGTGCAGGCGGTAGGCAAGACGAGCGGGGCGACGGTAGCCCTCGAACCCGGGCAGGCTGTTGCAGATCTGCTCGGACCTCTAGGCCAGCCAGCCACGATCGAGAACGTTGGCCACGTGCTTTGCGTGGCGGGCGGCGTGGGTGTGGCAGAACTGCTGCCTGTGGCCCGCGCCTTCGGCCGCGCCGGCAACTTCGTTACCACG
>DATJKY010000725.1:0-4536 GCA_035490955.1 Terriglobia bacterium
CAAAGGCCTTCGATCAAATTCCAGGCATCGGCAAAAGTCAGCGGATGAGAAAAGACCGACCGATGAGTGACAACGCGCAGGAACTCGTAAACGACCGACCAGGTGACAAACCACCCCTCGGTAGACGATCCCCACTCCGCGAACAGGCTCCGCATCCGTTGGCGACCGGGAAAATCCTCATCCGCCGCATAGATCAGAAGGTTGTTGTCGACGATGAACACCCTCAGTCCTTCCTCTTAACGCCGTACAGCCGTTCGTCGCGCTCGGCTTCCAGGAAGTCATACAGCGCTTCGCGATCGGCGATATTTACCTTGGGAGGCCAACCCATTTTGAAGCTCGGCAGGCGGAACGGACGCTTCAGCTTGCGGGCTTCGCGCAGTCCCTGGACGAGATACTCCGTCACGAGCGCCGACATGGTTTCATTGCGCTTGGCTGCGCGGCGCTTCTAATCACGAAAGACAGGGTCTGGAATGACCAACGTTGTTTTCATATGTAAAACGATGCAAAGGATACGGAAAGATGTCAATCCGTAAACGGCCTGATCGCCGACGGATGAAGTGAGCGCGCCGCGCCAGCCACTCAGGTTGATCCGGAGATAGCGATGCGGTTCGAGCGATGAATTCTGAACTAAACAAGTGAACAAGAGGGGGTGGCTACAGACGGCAAGGAGGGCTCTTCACGTTCGTACTACTGCCGTGGCGCGGGCGCAATTTTCTTGCGCGTGGAGTATCTGTCGTCTGCTATCTCACCGTACTTTTGCAGATCCGAGTTCCAAGAAATGCCTTCTCTCTCCGTTTCCCCTCGCAGCAGCTCAGAGGGCCGTAGCTCCGCGTAGTTCGCACCTCGTCGAAGAACTTCGCGTTGGGTTCTTCCAATTCCAAGCTCACTGCGCGCTGTTCGGTCTGGACGACCAGGCCACCCGCCTTAACCGGAAGTTCCACGGCGTTCGGACGGTATTTTCTTGATTCCGCGAAACATGCGCGAAATTCAGTTTCCTGCTACTGGCAACAACTCGATCAGTTCGTAGGCCCGGGCCTGCAACGGAGTCGGCTCCGGCACTTGTTTGATAATTGGGGTTGAGTCTCCGGATTGCAGGCTGTAGGTCACCCGCGCTCGCGCGGCCAGCTCCGCCATCAGAGTCTCAAAGCTGTGCACCGGAAGCCCCTCCCCGGTTTGATGGGAGATCTTCTTTCGCCGGGCGGATGCCGAGGGCTTCGCCGGCCCCACAGGATCCCGTCGTTCCCGTGCCTCGGTTCGCTCCTCATCTTGGAACAAGATCGGCGCCCAAGCTCGGCGCAGGTGCCATTCCACGTAGTAGGCCAACAGGCAGAGAAAAATATGCGCCGGCACGCGCTCCTCGGTGCGATGGTGAATCGGTCGCACCCGCAGGTCCATCCCTTTCAAGCAGCGAAAGGCGCGCTCCACTTCCGAGAGACTCTTGTAGCTTCGCACGGTGGCCTCCGGTGAGAGGCGCGCTTGCGACTCGCTGGTACGAATCACGTAGATCCCATCCAACTTCGCCTCCTGCTGGATAGAATCTTCCCGACGCGCCCATTGGAAACTGCCTTCACCGATCGTGCAGTCGAAGTGCTTGCCCATCTTGTAGCGCCCGAGCACCTTGCCCACCTTGAGCCCAATCTCCGCCGCCTTCAGGAGTTTCTTCTTCCGCCGCGCCACTTCCTGGCTAATCTTCCTCAGCCCCTTCTCGGTCGCTTCCAGCAACTCCCGCCGCTTGCGGTCCCGCTCTTCCGCCAACAGCGGGTTATAGCAAGCCATCAGCCGCTCGCCCGGGTAGTCGGGCGAGGCAATCTCCACCAAATTCTTCTCGTCCAACAAAGACAGCTGAAGCGCTCCCTGCTTGACCAGACTGCGAATGGCCACGCTCGTCAGGGCAGTGATCCAACCCCATCCCGCATGCCGCTTGATCTTGTCGATTTGCGGCTGAGTCAGCATCCCCCGATCCCCCACCAATACCACCCGAGATAACCCGAATTTCTGCCGTAGCTTCTCCACCTGGTCCACGACCGTTTTCGGGTCCGCGGTGTTGCCCGGATAAACCTGGACCGAGACCGGACGCCCCTCCCCGTCCGTCATCACTCCATAGACGATGATGGGTCGGCCCTTTTGTCTATCCCGGTCGTGACCCAACCGCGCCAACGGGCAGGTGCGCCCCTCATAGTAGCTGCTCGTCACGTCATACAGGACCAAGCAGCCCTCGGCCAAGTGGCGCTCCGCCAGCTTCTTCTCGATGCTCTCCTGCCTAGCCAGCAGCCAGTCCATGGCTTGGTAGAGATCGTCCTCCGTCGCCTCCTGCACGCCCAAGTCCTCCGCCAGGGTGGTGGTATGCCAAGCTCGGGTGGTAGCGAGTTTCGAGCAGGGATCGAGCAAACGTTGGGTAATCATCGCTACCACCAGATCGCGTTCCCGGCAGCGTTTGGCGGAGAGGATCGACGCCAGGCCCAGCTTGCGGATGATGCCGAGGACGGCTTGGACGTGGCCGTGAGGAAGGGTTTGCTGGGTTCTGAAAAGCTCCTGGGGGGAGACCAGGGTTTCGTCGCGCAACAGTCGGCGCAAGGCTTCGATCTTCTGCGCTGGCCAATGGGAGAGATTGGCCAAGGTGCGCTTGACGGTCTTGTGGCCTTCGCGCCAACCCTCGCGCAGGAGGATGGCGGGTGGGGAGTTGCGATTGGGGACGGTTTCGATGTACATGGGATCGATTATGCATCATCAAGTCTTCTTGTCAAGAGAAAACTCAACATTACATGGGAACATCGTGGCACCCCACAACTCCTCCCAATCCGCGTATAATGAATGACTTGGTCTAGAATTTGGCCTTAATTTAAGCGGAACTTCGGGCTAACCTTTCAGTTTTGCGTGGTTTCCGCTCCTTCGTAAACACCACCCTCGGAGGCAAGTTGGCGGGAGACTCGCCATCGAAGTCAGAGTGTGACGGAGGTCACCGACAATCAAACCCTCGATAAGTGATGATGGGGGCGGAACGACCATGCGACCCTTCACCTCCCTGCCAAGGCCGATGCTCCTGACGTTGGCGATCCTCTTCGCGGCCGCGACCGCAACCTACAGCCTCATCTGGCTGTTTCAGATCCGCCACGGCTTCGTGTTCCAAGGGATTACGAGCCTTCATTACTCGAAGGCGAGCCGCTCCATGGTGGTGGGGGGCGTACTTCGTGGCAGTATTGCCGAGCGAACCGGGTTGCAGGCTGATGACCGCATTCTGGCGATCAATGGCAGGATGCTGGAGAGTATAGTTCCATACTACGAGGAATTCATCGTAGCCCCGAGCGACTCCGTGGAACTCACCGTGGAACGGGTAAGTTCCTCAGGACAGCGCACCTTATGGCTCCCCTTACGGGGCAAAGGCACGCCAGCGCCGACTTGGCTGGAAGCACTGCTCCTCCAGCCGATCGCCTATTACCCTCTTTTCTTTCTCGTGGTGGGTCTCGGCGTTCTGTTCTTAAGATTCGACGACGCCAACGCCTGGCGTCTGGCGTTGCTGTTTGCCGGCTTCATCGGAGTGGCGCCGCTGTACGAGGGTGCGGTACCGGTGCCCTTGCGCGGCTTTGCTGTGTTCTACCAGATCACCATGATGTGGCTGGCATACCCCATGTTCTACTATTTCTTCGCCATTTTCCCCGCTCGTTCCCCGCTTGAGCGAAGGGTGCCGTGGCTGAAGCACCTGCTCGTAGGCGTAGCGCTAGTGATTGGGATTCCCAGCGCTCTCCGGTGCTTGGTAGCCGGCGGCTCTCTGCCGATGTACGCCGGGGCCTATTGGCCTGGCGCCGCTCTCCTGCGCGCGGTGCAGTCCTGGCAGCGGGGGCTAGCCGTGCCCAATTCCCCCGGCTGGCTTATGAACGGCTGGTGGTTCGTGCTGCTGTGCATCGTGCTCGGCTTCGTTTCTCTCGCCTGGAACAGCCTGCGGCCGGCGAACGCGGAGGCTCGCCGCAAGACCCGGGTGATCGTCTGGGGCGCGGTGATTGGCCTAGGCCCCTTGCTTCTGCTCATGCTGGCGGGACTGGTGGTGCGAATCCGCATCCCGCCGGCGCTTTACCTGTTGTTTGTTGTGCTCTGGGCTTCCGTCCTCCCACTGTCTGTAGCCTACGCGGTAATTAGGCACCGGGTGTTGGAGATTCCGGTGTTGGTCAGGCGAAGCGCCCGCTATTTGCTGGTGCAGCGCGGCTTTGTGATCCTGCACATCCTTGTGAGCGCGGCGGTAACGGTGCTCTTCGCTTTGGTTTGGTCGCGCTTTTTCCGGCCGGAGGCGCCGGTAGCGACGCCCGTCGGACTTGCCAGCGCTGTGCTCTTCGGCTCCGTTCTGGCCATGACCGGGGTCGGAATTCATCGGCGCGTCACCTACCGCATCGACCGCGCTTTTTTCCGCAGCGCCTATGATGCCCGCCAAGTTCTTGAGCACCTGGCACTTGAGACACGAGCGGCAGGAACCCGGCAAGAGTTAGCCGGTTTACTTGAACGGGAGGTCAGGCAGGCGCTGCATCCCCAGTCGATGGCCGTGTACTT
>DATJKY010000726.1:0-3822 GCA_035490955.1 Terriglobia bacterium
CAAGTGTTGCGGGTGTAAGGGCCGAAAAGAGAATTTCAAATGGCAAAGAGCAAATGGTAAAAGTCGGGGCTCGGGTTTCGGGATTCGGTTTCGGGATCCGGGCTTCGGTGGGGCTCGTGTTTTGACGAATCCAAACCCTCGGACCCCGAACCCCGAAGTCTTGAAATTTTGCGGTTTGCCATTTGCCGTTTGAAAATTCCTTTCCAGGAGGATCGTTGGGAGCCAGTACCGTAAGTGCCTTAGATCGAATCCGCGCCACCCGAGCGTGGCAGTCCATTTTCCGTCGTGGCCCTGCGCGCAGCAACCGAACGCGCAGCCTCGCCGTCTTCGGGAACATTTTCTTTCACCTGCTGCCGGTGAAGGTGCGTGAGAAATCCCTGCGCGTCCGCGCCACGTACTACCTCGGGTCCATTTCCTTTCTCCTGTTCGTGGTGTTGACCATCACCGGAATCCTGCTCATGCTCTATTATCACCCTGCCGTTCCCCAAGCCTACCGCGACATGAAGGACCTGCGATTTGTGGTTTCCAACGGCGTTTTCCTTCGCAACCTGCACCGTCTGGCTGCCCAAGTGATGGTCTTGGCGGTCTTCTGGCACATGTTTCACGTGTTCTATCGCGGCGGGTACAGGCCTCCTCACGAATTCAACTGGGCGATCGGCGTGGTCTTGCTGCTTATCACTCTGTTCCTGAGCTACACGGGTTATCTGCTGCCCTGGGACCAGTTGGCATTTTGGGCCATCACTGTAGGGACCAACATTCTAGCCGCCATGCCGTTTCTGGGCATGAAACTGAGATACCTGCTGCTGGGGGGAAACTTGGTCGGGGAGAACGCCCTGCTCCGTTTCTACGTGTTGCACTGCGTGATACTGCCTTTGCTGGCCGGAGTCTTTATCGCCGTCCACTTCTGGCGAGTGCAAAAGGACGGCGGCCTGACGGTCGAGGAATTAGAGCGAGAACAAGATGGCGCAAAAGACTAAGTACGAGGCCGGATTTGGCTCCGACGCGCTCAAGAATCCGCAACGCATCGTTTTCATCACCAAAAAGACTTCCGCCAAAGTCAAAGGGGATGTGGGCCAGCAGTTGATGACCTACCCGCACCTCATTCTGAGGGAAACGATCGTCTTTCAGATTCTGACCATTGCTCTGGTGATCGTCGGCTTGTTTTGGGACGCACCGCTGGAGCAGTTAGCAAACCCGCTGGTGACACCCAACCCTGCCAAGGCGCCCTGGTACTTCCTGGGCCTGCAGGAACTGCTGCACTACTTTCCTCCTCTCGTCGCCGGAATCATCATCCCCACTCTGGTAGTTGTGGGACTCATCGTCATCCCTTACTTTCACGTGAACGTTCGGGGCGAACCCCTATGGTCGGGAAGGCGCGCAGAGAAACTGCTGCTATTCCTTGGCGTTTTTGGTGTCTTGGTCCTGCTTTTGGCACTTTTTGAAGCTTGGACGGTTCTTATACCTACAATCGTCGTCGCCCTCCTGATGTTCCTATCGTACTTCGCAAAACCCGGAAAGGATTCGGAGTTCTGGAGAACGCGACCCATATCCTGGTGGGTGATGACCTGGTTCATCGCCGTGGCATTGATCTTGACGGTGGTCGGTACTTTCTTCCGAGGACCCGGCTGGTCGTGGGTCTGGCCCTGGAGATCGCGTGGCATCTGAAGCTGAAGGCATGGGGCAGGTCTCCAACCGGATGCGTTTCGTTTTTGCGCTCTCCAGCGTAGTGTTCGTGGCCGTCCTCGCTATTTCGCCCGTCAAAGACCTCGAGCGGCAGTGGAAGCGTTACAAGCGCGGCTACGCCCGCTTCGCCGAGACGCGGCCGGACACAAAGCGCTTGATGGCCGACTATAATTCCGACATCGACCAGATCTGGATCCCGGATATGAACGTCGTGGACCGGTGCACCACCTGCCATCAGGGAATCACCCAGGCGAGCCTTTCGGACGCCTCCGTGCCGCAGCCCTATCGCGCTCATCCTTTCATCCCCCATCGCGTCAAGGAATGGGGATGCGTGATCTGTCATCGCGGCCAAGGGTTGGCCACAGAGGTCGCCGAGGCGCACGACACCACCTTGGCTTGGGAGCAACCCATGCTGCCGGTCAGTTACATCCAGGGCTCCTGCGGGACCTGCCATCGCGCCGCGATTGCACAGACACCTCGATTGGATCGCGGCCGCCAGCTTCTGGTGGAGTTCAACTGCGTGGGATGCCATCGCCTGGAGGGTGTGGACCGTCCGGTGATGCTGGGACCTGACCTTACCAACATCGGGACCAAGGTCAGCCGCGAATGGTTGTACAAATGGCTGAAAGAGCCGCGCACCATTGTGGACAGTTCGGGCAACGTAACCGTGGATGGTTACGAAACCGAAGAAGAGCCACGCATGCCCAAGTTTCGTTTGAGCGAGCAGGAACTGAAGGGCTTAACGGCCTACTTGAGCTCGCTTAGGACAAAACCCATCGAGCCTTACCAGTTCGATCCACGTGTTGTGGCGGCCTGGGAAAAGAAGCCGGACCTCGTCGAGCAGGGCGAAGTGCGGTTCCGCCAGATGTTCTGTTCCACCTGTCACGCCTTGGCCGTCACCCGGGCAGGCGAAACGAAATTGATTGGTGGCGACATCGGGCCTGAGTTGACCAAGGTGGGAAGCAAAGTTTACCCGGACTGGCTGGTGGCCTGGCTGCGCGATCCCCAGTCCTATCTGCCGCACGCGGAGATGCCGCGTTACGGATGGTCGAACGAAGACCTCTATCTGGTCACTCATTACATCTCGACGAAGCTGGTTGACCCGGACTTGCTGAGTGGCGTGCCGAAACTCGGTGCTCCAACCCCCGAAGAGGTCCAGCTCGGCCGCCGCCTTTTCTTGGAAAAGGGGTGCGGGGGTTGCCACGTCATCGAAGGTGTGCCTTCTCAGAGGGACTTTGGCGCTGACCTGTCCAACCTGGGCAGCAAGAACGTTTCGCAGCTCGAATTCGGCGAATCGAAGATCCCTCGCCACCTGATCGCTTATATCCAGGCCAAGCTTACGGACCCCGGTTCGGTGAACCCGGCCGCGCGCATGCCCCAGTATCATCTGAATTCGCCGGACCTTGACGCTTTGACCGTAGCGTTGCTGAGCATGACGGGCCCGCCTTCCACGAGCGGCCTGGAACGCTTGACGGTGGACCAGAAGGCAGTGGCGTTCCGTCCGGCAGGCAGGTTCGGCGAAGTCTACGAACGGTACAAGTGCTACGTCTGCCACCAGTTCAACGGCTACGGAGGCAACCTCGCGCCGGACCTCTCCTTTGAGGGCAGCCGAGCCCGGCGCGCGTGGATGGCGGAGTTCCTCAAGAACCCGCAAACGCTCCGTCCCACACTCATCTTCCGGATGCCGCAGTTCAATATGACGGACGAAGAAGCCGCGATCTTGGCCGACTACCTTGGCATGGTCTTCCAAAGTCCAGCCGTGAACATGGTGGACGAGAAGGATTTCACCCCGGAGCTGGCGAGACTGGGCAAGCAGCTTTACGAAGTGAAGTATCAGTGCCAGTCGTGCCACACCATCGGCTCGACCGGTGGGTACGTGGGGCCGAATCTCAACAACGTGGGCAACTGGATGACCGCAGGATGGATCGAAGCTTGGCTGAAGAATCCGCAGGCGCTCGTGCCCGGAGCCATTGAACCACGGCGCGCCTTTGCAGATGACGAGATCAAAGCTCTAACCGCTTACTTGCTCACGCTCCGGCAGGCTACGAAACCGACCGTCCCTTCGCGGGGTGCAGCGGCAGGAGGAGCCGGCCGATGAGAAACTGGAATTGGGACAATAGCCTCGGAGCGCCACGCGCC
>DATJKY010000727.1:0-9193 GCA_035490955.1 Terriglobia bacterium
CGGCAAACAGAATCGCCAGCGTCAGGAGTAAGGGCCGCGATAGGGAAGTATAGGGCCTCATGGCAGCTCGTCCGTTTCGGAGCCAGCAAAGACTCCTCATCCGAGGTTACGCTCCAGTGTCCGATGCGGTCAAGAATGCGAATAGAGTTGTGTTAAATGTTACTGATGAGGGGTCGCCAAGCCGCTTAGAAATGTTAACCCATCAAGCGGGGACGCGCCTGCTTAAAACCGCCTCGCAGAAGCCGGAATGGGAGACCGCCTACCTTGCCGCCGTCCTTGCCGTAGGCACCACGGCGCGCGGATGTGAACTTCGCGGGCTACGGTGGGCCGACGTGAACCTGATAGACCGCGCCGTGACGCTGGCAAGCGAGGACAAGTGGGAAATCGCGCCGGCAGCTAGGCTAGACGCATGCCGAATCAAAACCTCGGAATCATATCGGGTTGTTTCGTTGACACCGGAAACCCTCGACGCACTTCTGAAGCTCCGCAAGCGGGCAGAGATGTTTGGGCCGGTCGAACCATCACACTTCGTGTTCGCGGCTTTCCGGACGAGTTCCGCTTCAGAAACCGTGCGGGGATGCGTGGTGGAACGGTGGAAGGTATGCAGGTTGACGGTATGGTGAAGCGTTACTCCCACATCCAGCTTGAAGTCAAGCGAGCGGCGATTCAGGCCCTCTCGAGCTGCCCGAAAATCACCACTTCAGAGGGGGTCAATGTCACAAAACACGTCACAAAGCAGGCTGAAGGGAAGCTTGCTGACGGAAGTGGTTGAAAACGCTGGTAGGCCCGAACGGACTCGAACCGTTGACCTCTACCGTGTCAAGGTAGCGCTCTAACCAGGCTGAGCTACGGGCCTCTGCGCTTCTTCAACCTAGCGTAATACCCGCAGCCCTGTCAATCCGACGGCACAGGCGACACAGGCGATCAGGCGATCCAGCGGCGACCCGCGCGCGTGACTTCCACCTCTTGATCTCGTACTCGCGCTTCCGTGCTGCCTCGAGATTCCCCACGGGTCCCAAGAGAGACGGCTGTTATCAAGATCGGGGTCGGCGAACAATTACGATAACTAACAGAATGATTCAATACATCAGCTTTAGGGAAAACTGAATCTGCCTCGAAGGTCCGGCCGTGCGGTTGATGAAACCGAAGCCGCTACCCCGCACGATGTTTGCCGGCAGACCGAAATTCACGAGGTTGAAGACATTGAAAAACTCGGCGCGAAACTGCAAAGTGAAAAACTCCGAGCCGCCACGTGTCCCAAACCTCGTGTCCTTGATGAGTGCCACATCAAAATTGTGGAAGGGTGGGCCGCGGAAGGTATCCCGGCCCAGCAGCCCGAGCCGTCCTTGATTCGGGCCAGTCCCACCCGGCACGTCGATGGGAATCGCGAAGAATGCAGTGTTATTCGCTCCCCGCCCGAAGTAATCCTCCCGAACCGTGCGGCTGGTGGAGAAATTTGGCACGGCTGACTGATCGGGACGGTCAGCCCCGCCAGCCCCGGCGCCTGTCTGCTGCACTCCAGAAAGGACGGAGAACGGCGATCCGCTCAATAGTGTCGTAACGTTGAGAACCTGCCAGCCTGAGGTTATCTTTGTGCCCAGCGGCTGCAGAAAGCCCACCCGCTCCAGGGGCAACGCCAGAATCAAGCTGAAGCTAAAGGCGTGGGTGACGTCGAAGGTCGAGGGTCCCTTGTCGGCTGCGAGGTTCCAGGGATTCTGCGGAGGGCTCTGCAGAACCGTCCCGGCGGTTCCACCGCCGGTGGCCGGGAGTGCGGTGCTCGCATCATCGAGGGACTTCGAGTATGTGTAACTGGCCTGCAGCCCCGAGCCTGTCGTGGACCAGGTCTTGGTGACGCCGGTCTGCAGAGCGTTGTAGGTGGAATGGGCGCCTGAGCTCATCAGGTCGGCGGGACCGAGTCCTCCCGTGACGTGGCCAGAAGTGTCGAAGATCGTCAAGGGCGCGAAGCCCGGTCCGGCTCCGGGAAAGCTGTTGGGATAGGCGATGACGGACAAGTTCACGCCCACCGTGCTCACGTAGGCAGCGTTGAATTTCACGCCGCCGTGGAACTCGTGGTCCAGTCCCGCCGTGTAACTGCCGATGTAGCCGTTCCTGAAGTTGCGCGCCATCCCAAACAGCGACACCGGTTGAAACTGATGCCCTGGCGTGAGCGCGGTGAGATCGTTTTGGAAGCGGGGAAGATCAAGCTGTGTGTTGGGCGCCACATCCGTGGTCCGGCCGGTCGCGAACACCGGTTGTCCTTGCACCGTGTAGGGTACCGGGTAAGGCTGTTGAAGCACCGAGTTTTGGAACGGAACGGGCACGCCAGGAAGCGCAGTGATGTAGGGCGAAGCGGTGAAGGGAAGACCACCGGAAATGAAATTGTCCTGCCAGAGATTGGGCAGGATCGTCGTGATGGCTCCGCCGGCGTGCAGCACGGTATGCTGCGCCACCTGCCAGTCCAGAGCCACGCGCGGTCCCCAGCCATTCCAGTCCTGATCGTATGGCGGTTGTGGATTTACGAGAAGTTTCACGCCTACTCCGGGAGCCCAGAAAGGCACCTCACTTCCGTTAGGGCCTACCAGCAGTGGCGAGGAGGTCCTCTTCTTAGCCTCACCGATCCTGCTGTTGACCTCGTATCGCAAGCCATAGTGGAGCTGGAGACGAGGTGTGATCTTCCACGCATCCTGAAAGTAGAAGTTGTAAGCCTGACGCCGTACAGCCGCTTCGTTAAAGCGGTCTCCCTGGCCCACGTACGGCGAGGCAATCCAAGCCGTGTAGGAATACGGGGTGGCCGTCAGAAAGCCGGTTAGGGCGTCGGGTAACGGATCGCCCACGTGAATGTCGTGCTGGCCGCTCGAGGAAGGAATCGCAACCTGGGCGTAGGCGGTCCCTCCTCCGAAGGAGTAGCTACCGTTCGTCTGCAGTCCAAAGACCGTCGCATCTTTGTTAAAGCGCATCTCCACGCCCCAGGCGAGCGTGTGGGACCCCTGTACGGAGGTCATATCCTCCTTCACCTGGTAGAGGTTGCCGAAGGCGCCGGTGAGTGTTCCTGCCGCCGAATTGAAAGCCTCATAAGATCCGTCGCCGAAAGTGAGCCCCGGCTGAACGTGATTGATGGTAGGAAACGACGGCGTGCTGCGAATGAAACCAAAGCTCGAAACCGAAGTCAAATGTGGGGCACTGGTCCGCGTATATTTGATGCCGGCATTCCTTTGGTGATCCAGGAAGCGAATGGCAAACGTCGGGTCAATGACCGTCTGGTCCGGGTTGGTGAGTGGCCCATTGACGTTATTCAGGTTGAAGCGGACAAAGAGCTGGGCCTTGTCGGAGATGGAATGATCCACTCTGACCGAGAACTGGTCGCTGGAGGTCGAGACCTTGGAGGAAGTGGCATAGGTCCTCGAGCCGTAAGGGCCCTGCGACTCATTGGGGAGAGGGTAGCCCGCCAGAACCGGAGCCATGCGGGTGTCCACGGGGACCTCCAGGGTATCACCCGGAAACGCCGTGGTATCGAGCCCCTGGCGCTCCGCTTGGGTTGGTACGGAGATGATCTGCGTGGTCCCCAAGACCTGGCGAAACCCCTGATACTGCCCGTAATAAAAGGTGCGACCTCGGCCGTCATAAATCTTCGGCAGCACCACCGGACCCCCGTTGGTGAATCCGAATTCGTTCCGGACAAAGGGCGGAATGCGTCCCGGGTTCACCTCACTCTGGCGGTCAAAGAAATTGCGCGCGTCGAAGGCAGCGTTGCGTACAAACTCGAAAACCGATCCGTGTACCGCATTGCTCCCGGACTTGGTGATGACGTTAGTGAACGCGGCAGCTCCCTGGCCGATTTCCGCCGGCATCACTCCGGAGTTCGACGCCACTTCCTGGATGGCGTCGACATTGAAGTTGGAAAAGGTGGCCCCACCCAATTCGGGGTCAGTTGTATCGATGCCATCCATGGCGAAGACGGTGGTGGTGCCGCGCTGCCCGTTGACGGCGAATTGCTGCGTGTAATTGGCGGCTCCGTTGGTGTCGGTCATGGTACCGGCCGCCAGCAGGAGCAGTTGGCTGAAGTCGCGCTTGTTGAGCGGCAGGCTGGAAACCTGTCCGCCCGAAAGGGTCTCGCCACCACTGCCTTGCGACGCAGCTTGGCCTCCGCTGGAGACCACACTCAGAGCCTGTCCCGTGAGCGAGAGTGCGAGATCAAGAGCCAGCTTCGCGCTGGCGACGACGTCCACAGGCGTGGGCAGAGTCCAGGTCTTGCCTTGCGACTTCACCGACACAGCGTACTTCCCCGGGTCAATCCGTTCGAACCGGAAACTGCCCGTCGCGGCGGTAACCGCTGAATAAGTGCTGGGTGCACCCACAGCGTGCAGTTCGACAACAGCGCCTGACACCGGAAGCTTCGCAAAGTCGCGCAGCAGTCCGGTCCAGGAAGCCGACGGTGCCTGATCCGTCGCCGCGGCGAGGGCCGACATCAGGACGAAGACCTTAACCAAAAGGATGCGTCTGGTGAAAGTCGTGAGCATGGCCTTGTCGCCACCCGAAAGCTCGGCTTGTGAAAATGCAAGTAGTACTTAGTGTACATCGACGGGTCGGCCATGCTCCACCGCTGCAGAAGGCACTCCGTCAAACGTAGATCGTGTGTTTCCAGTAGGGGCGCGGCCCTGCCATTCCGAGGAGAGTCACATGGGCCGAAGGCCCATGCAACACTCGGCATAGCGTGTTGACAGCCCCGCGGTCTGACTAGAACCGCCGGAGTTTCTCGACTTCCAGGCGAAACTTGTGCGCGTCCAAGTGATTGTCGGACGGGTAGAACACTTGATGCATCCAGTATCGCGGCTTCGCAGCCTCCCTTTCGCACAGGACGCCCCTGGGAAACAAGAGGTATACATCCCAGGGAAGGTCGTCGGGCGGCAGACCGAGAACCTTGGCGTAAAGCTTGCCCAAGCCTCTGATCCCGATCCCCAAAATGGGCAGCACGCGAGTCCGAAATCAAGGAGGTTGCACTGGCCGCCTCCGCGCTGATGGTTGGACGGTAAATCGGTGCTCCACGTGGTTATCTTGAGTCGGGTGGCAACGAACTTCCGGCGGCGGCGCCGGAGGTCGCGGCGCGCGCCTTGGTTTGCGCCAGAGTCTTGCGCTCGGTGGCTGCCTTTTGCGTCTCTCCCAAGCGGTCGTAAGCTTGAGCGAGCAAAAAGTGGGGCTTGCTGTCATCCGGGTTCAGCTTCTCTGCGTCGTGCAATTCCTCGACCGCCTGCGGGAGGCGGCCCAGCTTGAACAGAGCTTTGCCCGCCAGATAGTGTGCGTCTGGCGAGGACGGATTCAATTTCACTGCCTCCCGGGCGCAACGCAGAGCCTCGTCGGCCTTGCCCGGGTCGTTTCCGAGAAGCAGCAGAAAGGCCAGGTCGGTATACGCTCCAGCGGCGTCCGGAGTTGCGCCGGCAGCCTCTGCCGCCTTGCGGTAGTAAGACTCCGCCAGGCCGTAGCTACCGAGTCTCGCCTGCGCCATTCCAAGGGCGCGCAATGCCGCGCTATCAGCCGGGTTGAGTTCGACGGCCTTGTAAAGGTACTCGAGCGCGGCCTCGTACTTTTCGTCAAGCAGAAGCTGGTGTCCGGCGAGGTAAGTATTCGTTTCGCTGCTAGGGTTCTCTTGGACCGCTTTCTGTAGCTCAGCTTCCGCATCTTCGGGCTTTTTCAGCTCCCGCCATGTCAACCCCAGGAGCAAATGGGCTCGATCATTGTGGCTATTGGACTCGAGCGATTTCTGGAACGCCGCTGCCGCGCGCAGCCATTCCTTGTGATCAAAGTAGATGCCACCTAACCGCAGATACGCTGAAGCGGCATTCTCTGCTGACAGCTCCTGTTGAAAGAGGCGCTCGGCTGCGTCAAACTGGTGCGAGCTCACTAGCACATTGATCCTTTGGAAGGCCTCGTCAGCGTGGACAGCGGACGAGTGGCCCGCATCGAGGTGCTGGGCCGCGAAACCGGGTCTCGCGAGCCGGAGACAACAAGCACAGACCAAACCAAGTACGACAGCGTGGCCTAAGGCCTCAATCAAAAGCAGATTCCTCGCTCCGCTGCGCTTCGCTCGGAATGACATGTCACCCTGAGTGTTGGGTGCACCTTCGGTCCACCAATGGAGATGAAAGTGCCCCAGACTGTCATTCCGATCCCGCAGGCGCGGGAGGGGAATCTGCTCTTCTTTGCGCCTGGCGAAAAATCTGACCATTAGCGCTACACAGTACGAAAACACAGTCCAGAGTGCCCCCGTGGTGTGGAGGCGGTCGCCGTTGGAAAGACTGCACCCATAGCTTGTTCTAGCTTAGCACCGAGTTCGATGTGTATTACGGGTAACCACGGTCAGTGTGTTTTCCTGACCGTGGGCTTTTGTGCGGGTAGAATGTGAAGTCTGCATGGGCAAGACCTTGCCAAACCGCGCGGTGGGTTGTGCCGCGTTGCTGGCCGCAGCCCTAACTGCGTCTGCCCCGGCCGTTCATAGGAATGCGGCTCCGACCGCTGCGGCTGAGACCCGGTTCGTCGATGCTGCGCCACAAGCTGGGTTGACTGTGCGCGTGGTGAATGGGGGCGAGAAATCTAAGAGATACATCTGGGAGAGCACCGGCAGCGGAATCGCCGCCATTGATTACGATCGAGACGGTTATTCGGATCTATTCATCCTGAATGGTAGCACCCTGGAAGGGTTCCCCCGAGGCGCAGAACCCATCAACCACCTGTACCACAACAACCAAGATGGCAGCTTCACGGATGTGACCGAGCGTGCGGGCCTCCGCCATTCCGGATGGGCGCACGGAGTATGCGTGGGTGACTACGATAACGACGGCTTTGACGACCTTTTCGTAACTTACTACGACAAGTCGAACGTTCTTTACCATAACAACGGCAACGGGACGTTCACAGATGTCACCAAAGCTGCAGGCCTTGATAATCCCGATCATAACTGGGGCACAGGTTGCTCGTTCTTCGACTACGACCGCGACGGGAAGTTGGATCTCTTTGTGGCAGGGTATGTGGAAATAGCGGACGAGAAAGCGACGCCGCAGCCCGGTTCCGGCCCTAACTGCCTCTTCAAAGGCGTGTCCGTCTACTGCGGGCCGCGAGGACTTCAGCCCTATGGCCGGAGCTATCTCTACCACAATAATGGCAACGGAACGTTTACCGATGTCTCAGAAGTTTTGGGGATTCGCAAAGCTGCGGGATGCTACGGACTTGGCGTGCTGACGGCCGATTTCCTGAACCGCGGAAGGCCCGACATCTATGAGGCCTGCGACTCCGTGGCCAGCCTCTTCTACCAGAATAACGGCGACGGGACTTTTACAGAACGAGGCATTGAGGCCGGAGTTGCGTACACCGAAGACGGTCTGGAGCAGGCGGGAATGGGCGTCTCGGCCGGAGACTACGATGGTGACGGTTTTCTCGACATCTTCAAGACCAACTTCGACCAGGACGTTCCAGACCTTTATCATAACGAGGGTAATGGCACGTTCACATTCCGGACGTTCGATGCCAAGCTGGGATTCAATCTGAAGAGGCTAAGCTGGGGTGGCGGTTTCTTTGACTATGATAATGATGGTTGCCCGGACCTATTCATTGCCAACGGTCATGTGTATCCTGAGCTTGAAAGCCACGGCCATCCGGAGTCGCCTTACCGCCAGCAGAACATGCTCTACCGCAATCTGTGTGACGGGACCTTTCAGGACGTGACGTCCATCGCCGGCCCGGGTCTTGAGCTGCGCCGATCGGGACGCGGCGTGGCCTTCCTCGACTATGACAACGATGGTGAAATCGATATCGCTGTTAACAACCAGAATGACCCTCCGACGCTGTTGCACAACGTCGGAGCCAAGACGAATCATTGGGTGACGATCCGCACCGTGGGAACCCGTTCAAACCGCGACGGAATTGGGGCCAGAATCAGCGTTGTGGCGGGGGGGCGTCGCCTCATCGATGAAGTGCGCAGCGGCGGGAGCTACCTCTCGCAGAACGATCTGCGCGTGCATGTCGGCTTGGGACAAGCGACCAAGATTGACTCGCTGGAGATTCGCTGGCCCAGCGGCATCACGGACCGACTGGAAAATCTGCCTGTCGATAGGTTCCTGACCGTTCAAGAAGGGAAGAGGCTGGCTGCCATTAACTAACTAGCTGCAAGAGAACATCAAGCTTGACTTAGTCTGAGACTTAGTCCAGTATTAAGAGGCCCATGGAAGTCAACATTCACGAGGCGAAGACTCACCTGTCAAAACTCCTGCAGCGGGTAGCCGTAGGGGAAGAGATTACTATTGCCCGTGCCGGCGTGCCGGTCGCCCGGTTGGTTCCGGTACAGCCGAAGCGCCTTCCGCGACCCCTTGGTATCGATCGTGGGCTATTTGAGGTGCCCGTGGACTTCGATGCCCCTCTGCCTCCACAAATACTCGCAGCCTTCAGTGGCGACCAACCCCAGAAAGACCGACCGAAGAGGAAGAGGCGGCACGAAGACAAATGAAGTGCCTGCTGGATACTTCCGTCTGGTTGTGGAGTCTCACCACGTTGGAGCGGCTCAACGACAAAGCGCGCGACCTGCTATCGAACGGGGAAAACGAGTTTTACTTGTCAGCAGCCAGCTCGTGGGAGATCGTTATCAAGGCTGCGCTCGGCAAGCTCCGACTACCGGAGCCGGCCGCCAGCTACATCCCGAGGCGTATGGCAAGGCAAGGCATTCGGCCGCTCTCGGTCACCCACATCCACGCCTTGGCCATTTCTGACCTTCCTTTGCATCATAGCGACCCCTTTGATCGCCTTCTCATAGCTCAGGCGCGTGCTGAAGGCATGACGATTCTTACCGCCGACCGAGCCTTTGAGCCGTATGAGGTTGAGATCTTCTGGTCCGGGCGATAAGAGTTGCGCCCACTGCCAGTCTGGCGAAAGATCTGCAAATCCCGCGACAACAATTCTGGTTGCTAAGCTAAACTCAGATCGGTGCTAACGCCGCGACGCCGATCCAAACCTAATTGGCGTATCACCGGGCCGCTTGAAGTACTAGAATATGTGTAGCAATCTCAGCGGGAGGTGATCCATGAACTCTCTCACTCTCGGGGTCGGGAGCAGCGTTCTGGCCCTAATTCTCGTGTCTGGACAGCATTTGGGTCCAACGATCCCGCCGCCTGCGCCACATACGGAACCAACGCGTGCGCCCTTACCCGTCGAC
>DATJKY010000728.1:0-4454 GCA_035490955.1 Terriglobia bacterium
TTTGGCTCTTTTGGGACCTCATGCTTAAAATCTTTCTGGGTTTTTCCCGCCATGATCAACAGGCTCCCGTGAGGTAGCCGTTTTGCAAAGGCAACAGCTCCATTTTGCCCTTTCAGACGAAATAAACGTTCAGCTCCCAGACTGACAGAGGCAATCACCAGCCCCATTTCCGGCTCCGCATCCGCGTGCAGGCCGACGCTGTCGTTTCCGTCTCGGTAAAGGTTACAGAGCACGGCGTTGTAGCCCAGCCTCGGTAAACTGGAGTTCGAATAGGCAACTGTGGGAGTGGCCTCTTCAACGCGAGTCTTCAAGGAGAGCAATTCCGGAATCCAGGCGAGCGGCTTGTACTCGCGCCGCGAATATACGTAGTTCGTTCCCGGATCGCCATAGTAGGCTTCGTCGCGAGGCACGGCAGATTTGAATGAAGTTCTGCGTCGTTCCCAGGCGCACTTCGTCCGCAGCACCTTGAACAGGGTGGTTGCTTCCTCAAGTGAGAGGAAATGCTTGTCGTAGTAGATTTCCGCTCCCGGGATCGGAATCGTCTCCATATTCGTCCTATTCGAAAAGAGCGGCTTGTGCTGCATCCTGTTCGGGCTCGCGAAAGTTGCTCAACCCTACCCCCACGAGCCGATAGCGTTGCTGCGGACCCAGGGCCACTCGTTCTCGCAGTCTCAATGCAATGTCCGTCAACTCATGACAGGAGGAGGGAGGCGAGCCTGGCGTATGGCTGCGAGTCAGGACTTTGAACTCACTTGTCTTTATCTTGAGCACCACCGTGCGTGCTGTGCGCGATTCTTTGCGCGAAGCAGACCAAAGTCTTTCTGCAAGGCGCCGAATGATTGGCTCGGTCTCTGCCAACAGAACGTCCTGCTCAAAAGTATCCTCGACGGATATCGATTGCGTAGGCCGGTCCGGCACCACTGCGCTATCGTCGATTCCGTGGGCGAGCTCGTGCAGGCGCCGCCCATAGCTGCCGAATTGGTGTTCGAGCGTGGGCAAATCCACGCTTCGCAAATCTCTCACAGTCTGGATTCCAAGTTTCCCCAGCTTCTCTCCGGTAACTTTGCCAACCCCAGGCAGGCGCCCAACCGGCAGCGGCAGAAGAAACGCGTCTATGCCTTCGGGCCGGATAACAAAGAGCCCATCAGGCTTGCGCCAGTCAGAGGCGAGTTTGGCTAAGAATTTGTTAGGTGCTACGCCGGCGGAGGCCGTCAGATTCAATTCCTGGCGGATTTGCTCCCGGATCGTGCGCGCCACCAGGGTGGCGGTCGATAAGCCCGTCTTGTTCTCGGTGACATCGAGGTAGGCTTCGTCGAGCGACAGTGGCTCTATCAGGTCTGTATGACGTTTGAAGATCTCCCTCACGCTAAGCGAGACTGCCCGATAGCGTGTGAAATCCGGAGCCACGAAGATCGCCTGGGGACACAAGCGTTCCGCTCGTACCGCCGGCATCGCCGAACGCACGCCGAAGCTTCTGGCCTCGTACGAAGCAGCACACACGACAGAGCGCTTACCCCGCCAAGCGACAATTACGGCCTTGCCGCGCAGTTGCGGATCGTCACGCTGCTCGACGGAAGCATAAAACGCGTCCATGTCGATGTGAATGATTTTTCGCACAATCTTCTCGCATCAATACTAACAAAAGTTAGGAGCGCAGAAGTGCATACGGCCCCGAGAGGGGCCATTCCATGGGTATCCGTAAGTGCCACCTGCCCTGAAAATAGGGGCCAACTTTTATGTTGCGCACACCTGGCGCCCGGCGCTTGCCGGGCTGCGGTCCGCGATCCAGCGGTGTGATACACTAACAGGCTGCTGAGAAACGGTATTCACGGCCACGGAAGGGCGGGGCTTCAGAGTTTGTGTGAAAACTAGCGGCTGTGCAAGCAGGGCTGTGCGGAAAGGCTCAGCCTTTCCGGGCAGCGGAAAGTAAAGGATAAATAAACAAAGGGCTTGCGGCGGAAAGCCGTAGGCTTTCCGCACAGCCAGGGCGGCAAAGCCGCGCGACTCCGAGTTGCCAGTTTTCACGCAGACTCTTCAGCCCCGCCGCTCCCACGCCCTAACCGCAAATTGTCGAAAATGTTGGGGCGCGCTTTGCGGCGAGGCTGAAGCCCCGCCCTTTCAGACCGCGCCACAACACACGTTGACTTCGTAGCCTGAACCCGTGATCCCGACCGAGACTCACGCCGGGCGCCCGCATCTCAGGCCGGTGCTCGGCCTCGGTGATCTCATCTTCTACGGCATCGTCATCATCCAGCCCGTGGCGGCGGTGACGGTCTACGGCATCGCCGAGCAACTCTCCGGGGGGCACGTGGCAGGAACGCTGGTGGTGAGTATGGTGCCGGCGCTACTCACCGCCGTCTGTTACGGGAGACTGGCGGCGCTCTATCCCGCCGCCGGCTCCGCCTACACTTACGCCGCGCGCGCCATCAACCCCTTCGCCGGATTCCTTGCCGGATGGGCCATGCTCCTGGGTTACCTCTTCATGCCTCTCATCAACGTGATCTACGGTGCCGTGACCCTGCGGCGTGAAATCCCCGCTCTGCCTTATGCCTTGGCCGCCCTGGGATTCGCACTGCTCATCACCTTGCTCAACCTCTGCGGCATCCGCTGGACGGCGCGCGCCAACGAGCTGATGCTGGCCGGCATGTGCACGGTGATCGCTGTCTTCGGTGTGCTTGCGGTGCACCACCTGTTGCATGCACAGGGCCTCGGCGGCGTTCTATCTACCGCACCGTTCTGGAATCCGCACACCTTCAACCTGCGAGCCTTTGCCACCACCACGTCTTTTGCGGCGCTCACCTACATCGGCTTCGACAGCGTCACCACGTTGGCGGAGGATGTCCACAACCCGCGCCGCAACGTGCTGCTGGCGGTAGTGCTGGTGGTGATCATCACCGCGCTGCTTAGCGGTGCCCAAGTGTACCTGGCCCACCTAGTGTGGCCTGATTACGCTACGTATCCCAACGCTGAAACTGCCTTCATGGACGTCTATGGACGCGTCGGGGGCGCTCCGCTGTTTCATGCCATGGGCCTGGTGCTGATCGTGGCCTGTTTCGGCTCTGCTCTGAGCGGCCAGGTGGCGGCGTCGCGCATCCTCTTCGGAATGGGCCGTGACGGCGTCCTGCCGCGCGCTCTTGCCCGCGTCAACCTAAAGCGCGGCACGCCGGTTGTCGGCCTGATCGCCATCGGCGTGCTGAGCTTCGCCGTCTCCGGCGTGCTGAATTTCGAGAAGGCGTCTGAAGTGCTGAATTCAGGAGCCTTCGCGGCCTACATGGCCGTCGACCTCGCCGCCTTCTGGCAGTTCTACCGCCATGGCGGTCCAAGCCGGCGCTTCTGGCGCGACGCCATCGCGCCTCTCGCCGGACTCGTCTCGTGCCTCGCCATCTGGCTTAGCTTGCCGCGCCTCGCTCTGACGGTGGGAGCCCTCTGGCTTGCTGGTGGGGTGGTTTTGGGCGCCCTTAAGGCGCGTACGCTCAGTGTGGATCAAATTGCGGCGGACTTCTCAACAGACTGACGGCCTGCGCTTGCTGTGAATCTTACCCACCGAGACTGGGATCTCGGATATCTCTTCGAGCCCAAAGAAGCGCAGGGGCTACTCGTCTTCAGCACCGATTCAGCGATGTTTGATGAAGGAACCGGCTTGCAGTTCGGCCATCGCGTGGCGCAGCTGTTCTTCCGTGTTCATCACAATCGGACCGTACCAGGCCACCGGCTCCTCGATCGGCTTCCCCGATACCAGGAGAAATCGGATTCCGTGCCCGCCCGCTTGCACCACGATCTCATCGCCGCGGTCGAAAAGGACCAGCGAATGGTTATTGACATCGTAGGCGGGCGGCGCATCGGGTTTCGCCACCTGCTCGGTTAGCACCGCGCGAGGTTCCGACGAGTCCTGGAAGCTGCCCGAGCCGGCGAACACGTACGCAAAGGCGTTGCGCGTGGTCTCGACCTTGAGCCGCTTGCGTTGTCCCGGCGGGACTGAGATGTCCAGGTAGCTCGGATCGGCGGCCACGCCTTCGACCGGTCCTTTTTTGCCCCAGAACTCGCCGCAGATGACGCGCACGTTCGTGCCATCATCGTCCGTAACTTCCGGGATCGCGCTTGAGGGAATGTCCTGGTAGCGCGGGTCGGTCATCTTGAGAGCCGAAGGCAGGTTGGCCCACAGCTGGAAGCCGTGCATGCGGCCCTGGGGATCGCCCTTGGGCATCTCCTGGTGCAGGATGCCGCTGCCGGCGGTCATCCATTGCACGTCGCCGGCGGTCATCTTGCCCTTGTTGCCGAGGCTGTCGCCGTGCTCGACCGAGCCGGCCAGCACATAGGTGATCGTCTCGATCCCGCGATGCGGATGCCATGGGAAACCGGCCAGGTAGTCCTCCGGCACATCGTTGCGAAAGTCGTCGAGCAGCAGGAACGGATCGTAATCAGAGGTCTGACCAAAGCCGAACGCGCGACGCAGC
>DATJKY010000729.1:0-2339 GCA_035490955.1 Terriglobia bacterium
CCTTCTGCAATGGAAAGGTAGCGCTCCTGGAGCTGGCGGGTGATGGGTCCGGGCTTTCCGTTGCCGATGATGATGCGATCGACGCTGCGGATGGGAGTGACTTCCGCCGCGGTTCCGCAGAAGAACAGCTCATCGGCAATATACAGAATCTCGCGCGGCAGACTCTGTTCGATCACCGTGCAGCCCATCTCCTGGGCCAGAGCGATCACAGAGTCGCGTGTGATCCCCGGCAGAACGGACGAGGCGAGCGGGGTGGTAAACAACTTGCCCTGCCGCACCACGAAGATGTTAGCGCCGCTGCCTTCGCTAACGTTGCCGGAGGTGTCGAGCGCGATTCCTTCCACGTAGCCATTGGTGATGGCCTCCATCTTAATGAGCTGCGCGTTCATGTAGTTAGCAGCCGACTTCGCCATGGCGGGTAGAGTGTTGGGCGCCAAGCGGTGCCAGGAGGAAACGCAGGCATCTACGCCTTTGTTCAAGGCGTCGGTCCCAAGGTACTTACCCCACTCCCAGGCCATCAGAAAAACCTCGACCGGGTTATTCAGAGGGTTTACACCCATTTCTCCAAAGCCGCGGAAGACCACGGGGCGGATGTAGCAATGGCTGGCCTTGTTGACGCGAATGAGCTCTATCATCGCCTGCTCCAGTTGCTCCTGGGTGTAGTCCAGCTCCGTGCGGTAGATCTTACAGGAATGGATGAGGCGCTCGGTGTGCTCTTTGAGGCGAAAGATGGCGGGTCCCAGCGGGGTTTCGTAACAGCGGATTCCCTCAAAGAGGCAGGAGGCGTAGCTGATGACGTGCGAAGCCGCATGTACTTTGGCGTCGTCCCAGGCGATGAACTCGCCATTGTGCCAGACCTTTTCATAGTTCTGAACGGGCATGAGTCTGTCTCCGCGCGCGAATCGTGAAGCTTGCGAGGTGGATTGCGCAATCCACCTCCCTTGATTATAGCACGGAGAACGGGTGCCGAATTCTGCTTGCTCTCGGTTCCTCGGTTCCCTTCCCTTCCTCGCGCGTCCCCGGGCGACATCAAGATGTTCCCCGCTTCCGCCGATGTAACTCACGTATGTACGAGATTCTCTTCGCAGCCGCCTTGGCAGTTCTTTTTGAGGTTGGACTGGCGCTCTGGGTGGGGAAAAGGCTCGATCAGGTCGCCCCGACTGCTGAGGAGACAAAACCTGAACCCGCCCCTGCCTCCCTGTCCCAAAATCCGTCGGCGTAAACGGGGCCGAGCCCAAAGCCGATGGCGCCACCTGCCGCCCGCGCCGGCGGGCAAACTTCAACAAGATAACCCCCACTCGATACCGAAAGAGGAAGCTCACTGAGGCCATGAGTTTGACTAGGCCCTTGCGTCTTTTTCCCCGTCGCATTCGTATACCTCGTTAGAATGACAATCGCGAATTACCTTTTCGTGAACTCGATGGAACGCGAGACTCAGGCACTGGCCCGAGGTTTGCGCAGGCGTGACCCCGACCTGCTCGACCGCCTGATTGAACAGTACCAGTATCGCCTCTTACGGTACCTTCTCTATCTCACCGGCAGCCGAGAAGCCGCCGAGGACTTCTTCCAGGAGACTTGGGTTCGGGTGATCGATCGTGGGCATCAGTACAACGGCAGGTTCAAGTTCGAGACCTGGCTCTTTACCATCGCTCGCAATCTGGTGATTGACTTCCGCAGAAGGAAGACGGCGGGGAGCCTGGATGCGCTCACCGAACCAGGTGAAGGACGGCCGATGCCTGAGCCGGCAGCCCCAGATAATCTGTCCCCTGCTGACCTGGCTGCAGCCCATGAAGAAAGCGAACTGATTTGGGCGGCCCTAGCGCGCCTTCCCGCCTTCTACCGCGAGGTGCTGTTGCTTCGATTCCAGGAAGATCTGAGCCTGGAGGAGATCGCGGCGGTAGTCGCGGCTCCGCTTTCCACGGTGAAGTCGCGGCTTTACCGAGGTCTTAACGACCTCCGAGAAGAGCTGGAGGGAGAAAAGTATGAGCGAAGATGACCACGAGCGGGCCGAGGGGCTGAGCTTGGGAAACTGGGTGGAGGGGCTCTCCCCCACAGACCATCAGTGGCTCAACCGCCACCTGGAGACCTGCGCCCGCTGCTCCAAGTTTGCGGACTCCACCGAGCAGGCGCTACGGCGGTTGCGCTCGGTTTCGGTCCGTGTTGACCCGGTTCTGGTCCGGGCTACGCGGCTCAGGGTGCAAGCCCGGGCGCTGGAACTGCACGAACGGCGCGTGCAGTTGACCATGTTGTGGATATCGTGCGCACTCTCGTGGGTTCTGGGTGGCCTCAGCGCACCCTTTGTCTGGCGCGCCTTTGCTTGGCTGGGCGAACGCTCCAGG
>DATJKY010000730.1:0-3134 GCA_035490955.1 Terriglobia bacterium
TCACACAAGCACCCCAACGGGGTGGCCCGGGCTCTCCAGAAACTTAGCTGTAAGCCTTTTGAATTCAGCAAATCGTTCCGGGACACTGGTACCAAGTTTCTGGTTCCCGTAACCAGCCCGAAGGGATGGCCGACTGCTTTGTGCAAACTTAACCAGCAACAGACTACGGGAACAAACCGAGCTCACGAAAGCCGACGCCCTGGCGAACACCTTGTTAGGGGAATTGCGCGACCTCATCGAGCCTGCACGCCAGCGGGCCGCGCACGGCCCCTGCTTCGGCAAGAACAACGCGCAGTGAAAGCTGGGACCTTGAGAGTGTTTCCTGTAGGGTACTCACAAGGGACACCCCTAGGAGCCTTAACAGCAAGAATGCTTTGTAAATGAGTCAAGTTTTAGACACAGAGCTTCTCCTGCTCAAGCCGGTGGTTAATTTCGGCTTCGAGCTTTTCGAAGGCTTGGCGAAGCTGGGAGTCGACCGGTGGGGAGTGGGGCATGAACTCCGACAGCGCCGGTCGGAACAAGCGGGCGTGAACGCGGGTGAAGAACAGCGCTACCCGCAGTCCCGTTTCGGTCACCCGATAGCGGTGAGTGCCCGGGAGGCGTTCGATCATCCCGTGCAGGCGGAGTCGCCTCAGATCGTAGCTGACTCGGCCGGGCGTCATGGTTGCCGGTGGTTCTCCACTCAGCGCGGCCAGTTCTCGACGGAAGTCGCGACTGGCAAAACCGCTCGGCAGAAGACGAAACATCACTAAGGCGCTCCACAGCACCAGCACCCGAGGATCCGTCGAGCGTAGGGCGGGAATCCGTTGGCCGTTGACCTTTTGGGGCTGATGGATTTGTTGAAAGGCGGCTTCTCCTATACTCGGGTCATGGCTGAGGCGTTCGACTTCGAGAAGACGTCGGTTGGCTGGAAAGCCGACCTGCCGCAGCTTGGGCAGGTTACACAGCCGTTTACCGATGGAGAAGTCGCGAGCATTATTAATGGTGGTTTCGGCGCGAGCCCCGGTGAGGGGTTGGCCGGGAACTTCCTTGTGGTACTGCTTGATCTTGGAGCTCTTGTAGTAGACGTGCAGCGAGGGCGTGACCCCTTCAGTGATCACCCGGGTGCGAAAGGTGCCCGGGGTCGACTTGGTAACGCGACGCTTAAAGATGAGTTGCACCTGATCGGGACGCCCCAGGTCCAGGTTCTCGCGGATGACTTGCTCAAAGAAGAGGCGACCGGTCAAGGGTCGGTCCAGGATTTGGGTGAGCGAGAACTCGGCCTGCAGGATGGACAGGTCGTAGGTGTAACCCGCCTGCCGGTCGGCCTGGGAGAAGGGATGGGGTAAGACGTCGAGCCAGTGGCGGAACAGAGCCTCGATCTTCTCCGCCGAGAGTCCCTCGCAGAGGGCTTGCAAGCGTTGGGGGTGCTGACAGGAAACGAACCCGTTATCGAGGGCCTCAAAGCCAATGCCTGCTTGCCGCAACTGGCACTTGGCGTATTCGTGGCCGTTGAGGCACAGTTTGGCGTTGTAGGGGAAATAAGAACAGAACTTGAGGAAGAAGGGACCGAAGTTCCGATCCTGGCAGTAGAAGTAGTACTGGTTGACCAAGGCCGTGGAGCGCACGAGCCAGGGATAAGAGCGGCCGGTGTCAGGGTTGCGCCGTTTCTCGGTGCGGAAGACGGAGGCTTTTTCCTGGGCTTTGCCCACGAAGACCACTCCCTCGGGAGCGGTGAACCGGGATCGGTATTGAGCGGCGATTTTATCTTTGTCCTGCCCCTTCTCAAAAGTGATGAGCGGGACGGAGCGGGTTTTGACGAAGCGTTCGATGGAAGCGACGAAATCTCGGGTCAGGGGACTCATGAGAGCGGAGGAAGCGATGGGTTGGCCGCGATGCTGACGAAAGAAGTGCACCACCCCGCCGGCATACTGCAAGCGGGGGACATAGGCATTCAGGTACATGCGGTCGAGGCTCTCGACTTCCAGAGTGACGTGATCTTTCAGAATGGCAGCGAGGCTTTGTGATATGCTCATGACGGCTCCTTTGCTGACCGCGGGCCTCACTGGCCCATCAACCGCTTCGGCGGTCCATGTCACGAGGTGGTGATTACCACATCGTATTGCGGTTGGCAAATGGAGCCTTTCCTATTTCGCGGGGCAGCTGAAAGCTGATCGCTGACCGCTGACCGCTCCACACGCCTCGTCGGTCTGAGGCGAAGCCTCGCTAAAGATCAGCGTCCATCGGATGAAGGATCTCGGCCTGAACAAGGACTGGAGAATCTGCCTGCCCTCCGTCAGGAGCGGGTGGCCGCGACGGATCGTCTGCCCAGCTTTGCAGCTGAGCTGCTCAACCTTCAGGTCGACTTCCCGCTGTTCCCAGCGTTGGGCTCCCCCTGTTACCGTCGCCAAAACCAAGATTGCCGGAATCAAGATCCAGGACACGCGGATGATCCGCTTGATGGAGGTGCGGCGGCACGGTGGTCCGCAACTCCACGGCTGGCGAACCACCCCGATCCATGAAGCGATTCTCAGTGCCTTCGGCCTCTCGCCCCAGGCCTATTCCCTCACCCAACTCCGCTACGACCTGCGCAAGATGAAAGCCCACGGTCTGGGGGAGCGCCCCGGCCGACCCTACTGTTACCGACTCACCCCAAAGGCATCCGGGTGGCGGCCCTGTTCGTTCTCTTCCACCAGCGCGTCTGTGGGCCTCTGGCCAACAGCCTGTTCCACCACCGCCCGCAGCAAACCCCGAAACCGCCCAGCAAAATCGAAACCGCTTACCAGCAAGCTGACAACGCTATTCAGAAACTCATCGATATGCTTGCCGCGTGAGAGAATCTGAGATACAAATCCTCAGAGTACTCAGGCTAGAATCTAAATCCTTTCTCAATTGCGGCTTTGCCGGCGACCTGACGCAGCTCGGCCAGAAGCTTCGCTTGCTCGCTCTCCGGCAGGAAGGCGGAGCGGATGGCGTTCTCGCTCAGGCGCAGAATCTCTCTTTGGTGCAGCCCAAATGTTCTGGCGGCGAGGACAAACTCGCCCTCCAGGCTGGTGCCGAACATGGCGGGATCGTCAGAGTTGAGGGTGACGACAAGGCCGGAGCGGAGAAAGCGCGGCAAGGGATGGTCCTCCAAAGTGGGCAACACCCCCGTG
>DATJKY010000731.1:0-2787 GCA_035490955.1 Terriglobia bacterium
TGGTTGGTCATGTCTTCTCCTTCGGAAATTGAGATAGAAGGAGAAGACACCAGACTATGCCGAGTATACAACGCCCGGCTGAGCTATTTCCGCGGCGATCGTCGCTTTACTCGGCATAATCCGGAGCTCGGCATAGTGGCGGCAGCGGTGAGGGTTGGCGTGACGGACTTGACTCCGCAGGCGATGATGACGGAACAGCGAGCGGAGTCCCGCCGCAGTCATGGGCTGGCCGCGGTGGCGGCCTTTCAACGAGACGAACAAAGCGGGCGAGTTGATCAGGGGCCTTTCCAGGCGCAAATAGTTGTCGAGCACTTCGAGGATCTCCGGGGGCAGCGGCACGAGGCGCTTCCTGTTGCCTTTGCCGAGGACACGCATCTGGCCGTCGGCGAGCTGCAAGTCTTCCTGTTGAAGCGCTAAGGCCTCACAGGAACGCAGACCGTCAAGGAGCATCAGGCCCACCAGGGCGAGATCGCGGTAGGTGCGGAAGCTTTGCCAGAACTTCGCCACTTCTTCAGCCGAGAGCGGCACGATAACCCGCCGGTCTTGTTTGAGGCGGAGGCCGAGGGCGATGGCGCGGCGGGGCCGGCCATAGCCGAGCGGGGATCGCGTCCGGTAGGACCGCTGGAAGTGGACTTGGCCGGCAGGAATATCCCGCCCGGTGTGGAAGCGATAACAGCAACGGACCACGCCCAGACGATGATTCACGGTTTGCGGGGTGGGCTTTGGATGCTGCTCGAGTTGATGGCGGACATAGTCAACGAGCGTGGACTCCGTCATGTCAGCGAGCGGCTGATGCCGCGGTTCAAGCCAGCGGGCGAAGTCGAGCAGGTCATAGGCGTAGGCGCGGAGCGAACGTGGGGAGAGTTGCCGGAGGCGCTGGGCGTCGAGGAAGACGTTCACCCACTCCAGTTCTCGTCCCTCCTCATCGCGCAAGCGATACGGGGAGGTGCTGGCCGGGAGGGAAGGTTGATAGACCACGGAAAGCTTCATAGCGGTTGGGCTCCTTGAAGGCGAAGGGCGAAATCAGCCGCACTGGCACCACGAACGAAGTAGCTGTTGGGATCCTGTCCAGCCGGCAGCTGGACCATCGAGACCGCCAGACTCAGCGGCTGGAGTCGACGGGCGAGACCCTGAGACGCGCGTTGACCGGCTTGGTTGAGGTCCTGGTCAAAGACGAGGTAAACCTGACGACCGGGTAGGTCGGAAAGCTGACGGAGTTGCGTGGCCGTCGATGCGTGCCGAAGGCGCAGGTGGTGTTGCGAAAGCCGGCCTGCCACAGCACAGCCAGGTCGAACAGGCCTTCGACCAGGATCACGGTGGAGAACTGGCGCACCGATTCCCAGGCGAACAAGCCGCCCCTAGAGCCCGGAAGGAATCGATGGGCGAAGGCCGCGCCCCTGCTACGGCCGTAGAGGTTGACGACGTGTCCCTCGTGGCAGCAGGGAAAAACCAGGCGGTGATAGAAGGCATCGCAGCCCTGCGCGTTGAGGAGGCCGACGCGCCGCAGCAACTCAAAAGAGTAGCCTTGGGCCAGCAGATGACGCCGCAGGTTTCCGCCGGGGGCATAGCCGATCCGGAGTTCTTGGATCAGGCCGGGATCAAGCAATCCGCGTTGCTGAAGATACCGTAGCGCCTCGGGATGGTGCGGGAGCTGCCCTTGATAGAACGCGGCGGCTTGCTCCCGTACCACGGCCGTGTCGGCTGAAGGAGCGCTTTGCTGTTCGAGGTAGTTGAGGCTTTGGAGGAAGGACAGGCGCTGGGACAACTCGACAAAGCGAATGAGATCGCCGCCCTGACCACAACCGTGGCAGTAGAAGAGATTCTTGCGGGCATTGACGTAGAAGGAAGGCCGGGTTTCCGGGTGCAAAGGACAGAGTCCGACGAATTCGGAACTGAGGCCCACCGGCCGGGCGGTCCAATTCTGCTGCCGCAGATAATCGAGTAGCGAAAGGCACTGTTTGATTTTTACGAGGTCCTCGCCCATGGTGCTGTTTGGCCTCTGGAGACCAGCGTAGGCGAAGGCGGCCAGCACTCCCAGGCAAGGATGGTGGGCGAAGGAAAAATTTCTCAGAGACGCAGGGGCCAGAGCATCTGCAGAATCGGAGTCAGCCCCGACAACGGCCCAGCCTCGAGGTCGGACTGATTGTCGTGCGTCAGCCAATGAGCGAAGCGGGCCAGCGTTTGGCGCAGAAAGGAAGGAGCGGGTTGAGAAGGATCCAGGCCGCGGGCCCAGCGGCGGAGGGTGGAGGGATCGGGCACGCGATTGGGATCCTTGAGCGGAGGCGTAGCCGCCTCCCAGGAGCAGTGCTCCCCAAAGCGTCGATGCAATGCTTGACAGCGAGCCGGCAGGCTGTAGTGCGTGTAAGGGAGCGAAAACCATGGCAGGAAGGTGAAGGTGTTCCCGCAACCAGGGCAACGACCGCGACGGATGCCGATCCCGTATTGTCCAAATAGTCGATTCCTTCGAAAGTAGAGTGGGTTACAGGTGGGGCGGCACCGTGACCGGGCGCGCACTTTTGCAGTCCGCTCGGGTGCTATTATGGCGCAATGCGTTTTGCAATCGATCCTTTTCGGCTGCTGCTGATTTCCCTCGCTGGCTGGTTAAACGAACAGCAGCAAGATGTCATCGGCTATCTTCAGGAAGAGAACCGTGTGCTGCGGGAGCAGCTGGGAGGCAAGCGGCTCCGTTTTAACGATGACCAGCGCCGACGCTTGGCGGTCCGGGCCAAGAAATTGGGCTGGCGCATGCTTCATGATTTGACGACCATCGTGACGCCGGCCACGCTG
>DATJKY010000732.1:0-11321 GCA_035490955.1 Terriglobia bacterium
GTTTATCGATCCCTTTCTATCTTCTCCCCGGAAAGGCTGGGCCTTTCCGCACAGCGCTGCGGCACAGCCGCCCGTATTCACACAACCCCACTCGTCACTCTCACGGGCATACCCTATCGCCAGATCTCAAAATACCAAGTCACCGGGATTATCGTCGGGCCTGTCTCCTGCGTCTTACGTGTGTGAAACCCGGGAGGCGATGTTAAAAAGCCGGAGGGTTGATACACCAACAAGAGAGGGAAGAGGAGGCAGAATGAACAAATCAGGATTAAAGGTAGTGGCTCTGGTGCTGGTGTTTGCCGGGGGAGGAGCGGCGCTGGAGGCGGTCCGCGGCACCAAGAGTCTGTTTTCGGCGAATGGGGGCGGTTCAGCGAGTCCGTCACGCTCGGCCAATGCGCCCGCGGCATTGAAGCTGGCCGATTCCAATGAGGGGCCGAGCAAGAGCAGCTTCGCCCCGGTCGTGAAGGCTGTCTTACCGACAGTCGTGAACATTTCTTCGTCGAAGGTGGTCCGCACGCCCAATCAGTTGTCCGGGCCGATGATGGATCCCTTCTTCCAGCATTTCTTTGGGGACGGCGCTGACGGCCGTTTCAACATTCCCCGCGAGCGTCGAGAACGAAGTCTGGGCTCCGGCGTGATCGTCAGCCCGGAAGGCTACATCCTGACCAACAATCACGTCGTGGATGGCGCAACCGACATTCGTGTGACCTTGTCGGACAAGCGAGAGTTTAAAGCCACCATTGTCGGTACTGATCCCAAGACTGACGTTGCCGTGCTTAGGGTCGAAAGCGCCAATCTGCCGGCCGTTACCATCGGCGACTCCGCCAAGGTGCAGGTGGGGGACTATGCCTTGGCGATCGGCGATCCATTCGGTGTGGGACAGACCGTCACCATGGGGATTGTCAGCGCCAAAGGCCGCGCCAACCTGGGAATTGAGGACTATGAGGATTTTATCCAGACGGATGCTCCGATCAACCCCGGGAACTCCGGCGGGGCTCTGGTGAACGACCGCGGCGAATTGATCGGAATTAACACCGCAATCCTCTCGCACGGATCGGGCGGCAACGAAGGAATCGGGTTTGCTGTACCGATCAACCTGGCGCGCCAAGTCATGGACCAGATTCTCAAAAACGGCAAAGTGACTCGCGCCTACCTGGGAATCATTCCTCAGGATGTGACCCCATCCATCGCCAAGTCGATGGGGCAAAGCGAACCGCGAGGCGTGCTGGTGGGTGATGTCAGCCCCAACAGTCCGGCGCAGGCGAGCGGATTGCAAAGAGGCGACATCATTCTGGAAGTCAACGGCAAACCCGTGGCCGACGCCAACGAACTGCGGATGAGCATTTCCATGATGCAGCCCGACGCGACGGTCAAACTGAGCGTCGTGCGCAACGGAGACCGGCACGACCTTTCCGTCAAGCTAGGCCAGTTGCCCACTCCGGAGGAGCATGCGCAGGTGGAGAAGAACGGTTCGGAAAGTGCCCTGGAAGGAGTGACCGTGGACAACCTGGATGCGCAGACCGCTCAGGAACTCGGCCTGCCTCCCAACGCTACCGGTGTGGTGGTGACGGACGTAAGTCCGTCCAGCCCCTACGCCGACTCTGGGTTACACAGGGGTGATGTAATCCAGGAAGTGAATCGCCAGCCCGTGAAAGACGTCGCTGACTTCGAGAAGGCGATGCGCAAGGGCGGCCAGGAGCCCCTCCTCCTGGTGAATCGTCACGGTAGCACGATGTACTTGGCTGCCTAAGAATGACACCGGGAACCCTCCTTGGGGTGCGATGCCGGTCCCAGTCTTTCAGGCTGGGGCCGGCTAACGCAACTTTGCTCGTCAATAGTAGCTGCCTCCAGGAGAGGAGGCTTTGCGACGCCTGCCAACAGGCGGAGGCACACATGGAAGATTACAAGATTCCCAGTCCGGAAGAACAACGCTCGGAGTTTCAGGTGGAGTTGCGCCTGGTTACTATGCCCGGTGTTGTGGTGAATGCATGGGTCAGGCCGGGGAACCGGAAAGAGACCAGTGTGCGGATGAACTTCTCGTTGTCTGAATCTGAATCCTGACCTACAGTCAGTTTAGGTGCGCACCTCCCGCTGGCACCAAGCGCTCGAGCTGGCGGCGCTCTTCCGCCGCTTCAGCCTGCTGACCCGTGACGTCATAAATCTGCGCCAGCAGCCGGTGAGGCTCCGGTTCCTGTGGACGGAGTTTGGCCGCCTCGCTGAGGTAGCGTAGCGAAGCGGCGTATTGCTTGCTCGTGAGGCCCTTCTGCGCGAGGCTGAGGGTGACCCGGTACAGAATGTCCGCTGTCCCGGGGTCTCGCGGGTTGAGTTCATAAGCACGGCGGAGCGCATCGTAGGCGGGAAGTTCCTCACCCAGGTTGTACAGAACCACACCAAAGAGGGCGTTTAGCGGATACAGATCGGGCCAGCGAACGACAGCCTTCGCGAGCGGCTGACGCGCTTCTGCATAGCGCTTGAGCTGGAAGTAGTCGAAGGCCAGGTTGTACTGCATCTGGGGGGAACCGGGGCTAAGCTCTGCCGCTCGGCGCAACGGCCTTAGCGCCTCTGCGTAAAGACCGTGTTGGCCGTAAGTGGTGCCCAGCATCGTCAGTTTCTCGGCATCGTCGGGGTCGAAGAGTTGGTCGCAGATGGCGCGAGCAGCTTCAAGCGGGCCCTGATCGAGCCTCTGCTTGCAGTCGAGTCTCAGCTTGTCAACCTCGGCGTCACGCTGGCGCAACTGCTCCGACTTCGAATACGCTTCCTGAGCCTCCTCCTTCCGTCCTGTTTTGGAGTAGAGTAAACCGAGCTGGTATTGAACGGCGGGATCGCGCGGAGCAGCTTTGGCGGCCTTGCGAAGCCACGGCTCGGCCTGCGTCAAGTCTTGCCGCTTGAGGTAGGTATAGCCAAGATAGTAGGCGGTGTCCGGAAACGGGGGATTGGCGGCTGCCTTGTTCAACTCCAGGATGGCGGCGTCCAATTTGCCTTCCGTCAAGTCCAGCCGCCCAAGGTAGTACTCGATGTTGGGATGATCTCCGGCGGCGTGGCGTACAGCTTCGAACTCCCGGCGCGCTTCCTCAGTCTGGTGCAGCTCGAAAAGGGACACGGCCAATGGGAATTCCGCCTGCAGGACGAGTTTTGGATCTAACGCGAGCGCAGCCCGGAACTCCCGAGTGGCCGCTTCAAAACGGTTGTTCTTGAGATCTTCATAACCTGCCCCGAGGTGCGCTTCCGGTGTATCGGTAGAACTAACATGCTCCGCTGAGCTTTCAGCGCGCTCTTGGGCGAAACCGCCTCGACAAGTCACAAGTGCGAGCCCGAAAAGAAAAACCCGTAGCCTCAATTGAGGCCAGCACCGGCTTCTGGTAGGCTGATGAGAAGGGCACCCGTCATGCCGATCCCGCAGACGCGGGAGAGGTATCTGCTGTTTCTTGCTGAAAACATACAGAAAGCAGATCCCTCGCTGCGCTTGGGATGACACGATCGGAGCCTTTTTCATCAGCCTGATTTTGCTTTTCGTGAACGGAGCAACCCGCATGAGTTTAACCAAAGCAAGGTTATAATCCGGACTTCGGCAGTTTGCCGGCTGGACGCTCACTTCCCGCTGAGGCGGGAGATGAACATCTGAAGAAAAGTCTCTGCGTGCACCGCTACGCAGACGCGCACGTTGGGCTGGAGCGTGTCCACGGCTTCTATCACGAAGCGATCGCCGTGGAGCACATTGCGCTCCACAGCATTGTGGCGGTTAGCAACCGTCTCCCCGCGAGTGAATTCGCCGCGGGTTTCCACGTCGACACGCATCTTCTGCGTGGTGACGAGGGCAGCGTCAATTGCCACCCCGACCGCCAGAGGGTCGTACATCGCCGCTCCGCCGGTCTCTTGGCCCCACAGATCGACCATGAACTTTAGGACGCTGGCTGCGAAGTCACTCTGCGGACCGCGGCTCTGAAGCTGCGCCAGGTGTCTTTTAGTAAATAGCGTACGATCTCCCACGTCCAGCCCCACCATCGTCAATGGCCAACCGGCGTTAAACACGATCTCGGCGGCTTCCGGGTCATTGTAGATGTTGGCCTCGGCCGAAGCGTTCACGTTGCCTCCCGAAATCGAACCACCCATAACGATCACTTCTTTCACCAGCGGCACAATGGACGGGTCCTTTAAGACCGCGAGGGCAATGTTGGTCTCAGGTCCGACCGGTAACAGCGTGATTTCGTGAGGGTACATGTGGACAAGTTCGATGATCAGATCAGGGGCGAAGCGCGAGTCGGCGTGGCATTTTGCCGAGGGCAGTTCAATGTTGCCCAGTCCGTTCGCTCCGTGCCAATACTCAGCCGTAATCAGTTTCTGGAAAAGGGGATGTTGCGCGCCCGCCGCCACCGGGATCTCGCAGCGGTTAGCCAGTGATACCAGCTTGAGGGCGTTTTGCAAGCCTTGCGCTGCCGTGACGTTTCCCGGCACAACTGTCAGTGCCTTCACGTCTAGTTCCGGGGAATTCAAGGCCAGCAGAATGGCCATCGCATCGTCGGCGCCGGGATCGGTGTCAACGATCACCTTGCGCGGCTCCCCGGCAGGTGCAGAATATGAGGTCCCGCCGCACAGCATCAGCGCGCCAAGCAGGACTGTCCTGAACAGTGTGTTCATAGCTTAGCTCTGGGTTCACAAATACGATAGCGCATCGGCGTCCGCGCAACGAGGCCCGATAGGGCCGTTCCCCCCTTTGCGGGATGGCCCGGCTGGTAGCCACGGTCAGTGCTCTTTCTGACCCTGGGCTTTTGATTGGCCAACCACAAGCCCATTGACCGTGGCTGCGGCTACCGGCTTTAAGCCGTGCCGCCGATCTCTGGCCAAGCAGTGGCTCAGCGGCGTTTCCTGCTTCGATCCAGAACGTAGAAGCAGCGCCCGCCGTTGGCAGGGCTCGGCGTCACCAGACCGACTACAGTGTAGCCTGACGAAAGATAGTGCTGAAAGACCCTTCGGGTTTCCAACCGCCACCGCCGGGCCAAGTCCAGTGACTTCGCCCGCATTCGGTCCGTGTTGGTTGGGATTTCCACCAGGAGACGCGGCTGCCGCAGATTTAGAAAGAGCTTGCGGTTTTCGAGGAATTCCTGGGCCAACCGGGTTGAGTTAACCGAAGGAAGCATGCCAGTTCTGATTTGGGGCGGATTACCGCGCCATGTGCGCCCGGCGCCAGCGGAAGTGATCTTCCAGTTCACTACGAAGCGGTCGCTTGGAAGCTCCTTCTCGATAAGGCTGGGAAAGCGGCCGTAGCAGTCGGGTAGGTATTCTTCCACCTGCGCGCCCAACCGAGCGAGGTTCAACACTGCGTTGCGGCTCTGTAGCGGGTCATACGTCCAGCAGATCGACTTGAGGCCCTGTTGGAGCGCGTGCCGCCGATGGGCCATCTTCATCTTGAAACCGATCCCGAGATCGCGAAAACCCTCGCGCACCGCCATCTGGTGGGACCAATGGATCAGTCGCCCGTGACGCCGGGCTAGTAGCGCGTAGACGAAACCCACACACTCGGCGTCTACAAAGGCGCCTAGCACCGCCCCGCCATATTTCTGGGTGACCACCATTAGTTCGCTGGCTACGCTTACGGCGCCCCAGACCGCCCTCTGAATCCGCTCGCACTCCTGAAATTCGCTCAGTCTCTTGAGCAGTCTGACTTGTGTGCGCGCCATGAACAATTCTCGGCAAGAATCAAGAAGCAGGAAGCAAGAATCAAGGCTCAGGACGCAAAAATCAAGGCTGGGTACTTCTTACTTCTTGCTCCTTGCTCCTTGGGCCTGGCTACGCCTCTCCGCACATTCCGCGGCGGGGGGCGCCGCAGGCGCCGCAGGGACCGGGTTCGGTGGAGGTTGCGGCCGCCGAGGACACGGCGACGGCAAAGACAGACAGCAACTGATAGACATCCGCGCTCGCGCATTGCTTACAGGTCACGCTGGCGGCAGAGGGACCGACTATTCTCTCAAACTTTGCCCCACACTCACGGCATTGGTATTCGAATATGGGCATCGCTCTATCTCCGTGTTCCGGACTCCGTCGGGTTGCTCACTTTCTGACTATAGCGGACGGGAACCTCGTTTTCAACCTGATCGAACCTTAAACCTGGGGTTCGGGGTCAGCATTCTGTCCTAGCCGCATTTTTTCTGGCTTTCGTAACGCAGGCTTCGAAAATGGCTTGACAGGCGCATCGGATGGCCTTAGAGTTCACGGTAACGAAGATGTACAAAGTCCCACAAATCTTGCTTGAGGAGAGGAGCAGCAACAATGTTGACGAAATCCCAAGTGGTTACACACTTGGCGGAAAAGTCGGGTGTCCAAAAGAAGTCCGTTGCCGGTCTGCTGGAAGAATTGGTGGCTCTTGCGGCGAAGGAGTGTAAGGGCGGCGGTCAGTTTGTGATCCCCGGTTTGGGGAAAGCGGTCAAGGCTAGCCGCAAGGCTCGCATGGGTCGCAACCCGCAGACAGGTGATCCCATCAAGATTCCCGCCAAGACTGTGGTAAAGTTCCGCCTGGCGAAGGCGTTCAAAGATTCCGTCGTACCTTCGAAGAAGAAGTAGCCTGAAATAATAGGGTGGTGGGTCGCCTGCGCGACTCACCACCTCCTGTTGTTGAGTCGTGACAGACCTGAAATGTCGCCTCAGCCCACGCGTGACACTCGGGCAGGTTGGAAACTCGAGATTGGGGTCGCGTGCTTCTGTGGACGATGTGCGACATGTGGCCAGCTCACCCGGATTTTGCTTCACCCCTTTTCCTGCCGCCTGTCCCTGCCCCAAGTCTGGTATAATCTGGAGATTGGAGAGGCAGTTGCCCCCTGAGGTCGTGGAGACCCTCGTTCTAGAGCTGTTCCAACATGATGGCCTGTGTAGTGCACTTGGCAGGTGTTGCCGCATAACTGGAATGATACCAGTCTTCTGGCCGCAAGACCTCACACAGGCGCTCGGTTCCGCAACTCAAGCTGAGATGCGAAGGGACGAGCAACGTTCGCCCGTTCACACGCTCGGGATGTCTTTTGGAAAGGAGATTTATGGCAACCACCCAGGTTGAACTCGCAGAGGTTGAGGCTTCACCCGAACCCAAGCAAGTCATAAATGACATGAGCATCCAGGTGGCGACGGTTAACGGGTCGGGGAGCCAGACCTCCAACCTCGTGCTGCTGCGGGCCATCTTCCAGATGGGTGTTCCTGTGTCAGGCAAGAACCTGTTTCCCTCCAACATCGCCGGACTGCCGACCTGGTTTACCATCCGGGCCTCCAGGCACGGGTACATCGCTCGTCGCAAGGAGGTTGACTTCCTGGTGGCGATGAACCCTGAGACCGCAGAGGAAGACGTGCGCGGGCTCAACCCGGGCGCGGCTGTAGTCTACGACGCGAAGCTCGCGGTCGACCGATACCGCAAAGACCTCACCCTCTACTCCGTCCCCTTTGACCAGATCGTGGCCCCGGTTTGTCCCGATGCCAAGCTGCGCAAGCTGGTGCGCAACATGATTTACGTCGGAGTCGTAGCCAGGTTGTTGGGCATCGACATGGGAGAGGTTGAGAAGGCTCTGCGGAAGCAATTTAAGAAAAAGGTCAAGGCGGCGGACCTGAACTTCAAGGCCGCCACAGCCGGTTACGACTATGCCGAAAGGAATCTGTCAAAAGCCGACCGCTTTCACATCGAGCCCATGAATGAGACGGCGGGCAAGATTCTCATCGAGGGCAACGCGGCTGCCGCGCTGGGCTGTATGTTCGCCGGCGTCACCGTGGTGGCGTGGTATCCGATCACACCCTCGTCTTCCCTCTGCGAGACGCTCATCGACTTTATGCGGCGCTACCGCCTCGACCAGGAGACGAAGAAAGCCACCTTCGCCATCGTTCAAGCTGAAGACGAACTTGCCGCCGTGGGCATGGTGATAGGAGCCGGATGGGCGGGGGCTCGCGCTATGACCTCCACCGCCGGCCCCGGCATTTCCCTGATGGCGGAGTTTACCGGCCTTGGCTACTACGCAGAAGTCCCTGGAGTGATCTTTGACATCCAGCGTGTCGGGCCCTCTACGGGTCTGCCGACGCGAACCTCGCAAGGAGATATCCTCTCCACCGCCGTTCTCTCTCATGGCGACACCAAGCATCCGCTGCTTTTCCCCTCTTCGGTCCAAGAGTGTTACACCATGGCCATAGAGGCTTTTGACCTCGCCGAGGAGTTACAGACACCCATTTTTGTAATGAGCGACCTGGACCTCGGCATGAACATTTGGATGTCCGACCCCTTCCTGTATCCCGACAAGCCTCTCAAGCGCGGCAGGGTGCTGACGGCCAAGGATCTCGAGAAGCTAGGCAGCTTTGAACGCTACCGCGACATGGAGGGCGATGGCATCGGCTACCGCACCATTCCCGGGACGGCTCATCCGGCGGCAGGGTATTTTGCACGCGGCAGCGGACACAACGAAAAGGCCGTCTACAGCGAAAAGCCTCAAGACTATGTAAACAATATGGACCGGCTGGCGCGCAAGTTTGAGACCGCACGCAAGCTCGTGCCAGGGCCGGTGATCGAAGAGCCTGACCACGGTGAACTCGGAATCATGGCCTATGGAACCAGCCATTGGGCGGTGACCGAAAGCATCGACCAACTGCGGCAGGAGCACCGGTTAGTGGCTGACTACTGCCGCCTGCGGGCCTACCCCTTCAACAGCGAGGTGGGGGATTTCATACGCCGCCACCGACGGATCTATGTCGTCGAACAGAACCGCGACGCCCAGCTCGGCGGACTGCTGCGCCTGGAACTGGAGGGCCAGCAGATCGCCAAACTGCGCAGCGTGCTGCATTATAACGGCCTGCCCATCGACGCTCGCAGCGTGACCGAATCCATCATCACCCAGGAGACAAGAAAGTAACATGGCAACCACCACTGCAGTTCCCCCCGCACCGCCGCAAAAGGTCAACCGCATCGGCCTCGAAGTGGTCGCGTACAAAGGCAACAAGACCACACTTTGCGCGGGCTGCGGCCACAACGCGATTACCGAGCGTATCATCGAGGCGTTTTACGAGATGGGTGTGCAGCCCAACCGCGTCGTCAAGCTCTCCGGCATCGGCTGCTCCTCGAAGAGCCCGGCCTACTTTCTCAGCCGCTCACACGGCTTCAACGCCGTCCACGGACGCCTCCCCTCGGTGGCGACCGGAGCAGTGCTCGCCAACCGCGATTTGATCGCCCTCGGCGTGAGCGGAGACGGCGACACAGCTTCAATCGGCGTCGGGCAGTTCGTGCATCTCATGCGCCGCAACCTGCCGGTCATCTACATCATCGAGGATAACGGCGTCTACGGCCTCACTAAGGGGCAGTTCTCCGCCACCGCCGACGTCGGATCCAGACTCAAGACCGGCGTGGTCAACGACCTGCCGGCTATCGACACTTGCGCGCTCGCCATTCAATTAGGTGCAACTTACGTGGCGCGCTCGTTCTCCGGCGACAAGAAGCAACTGCTCGCCCTGCTCGAAGGTGCCATCGCCCACCGCGGCACTGTCATGCTCGACGTCATCTCGCCTTGCGTCACCTTCAACGACCACGAGGGCTCGACTAAGAGCTATAGCTACGTTAAGGATCACGACGAGCCGCTCGCCGACGTGACCTTCGTTCCCTTCTTCGAAGACATTGCGGTGGAGTACGATCCTGGCACGAGCATCGACATTACCCTGCACGACGGCTCCCATATGCTGTTGAAGAAGCTCTCCGCCGGCTATAACCCCGCGAACAAGGTGGAAGCCTTGCGCGTCCTGACTGAAGCCCATGACAAGGGAGAAGTAGTCACGGGTCTCTTTTACGTGAACACCGAGCGCGAAAGCTTTATCGACCTTCTCAACCTGGTAGAGGAGCCTTTAGCCACCTTGCCGGAATGGCGTGTGCGTCCCCCCAAGAGCGCTTTGGACGAGGTGATGGAAGAGCTCCGGTGAGGCCGTAGGCGTACAGTTTGCCTGCGGGTCCGCGACTTGCCCCTTCCGCATGGAATGGACTTCGTCCCATCCGGAGCATCAATTATTGGACCACAGCCCTCGCCCCCTTGGGCCCCCTTTGGGGGAGGGTGGCGATCCCGCAGTCGCGGGAGAGCTGGGTGAGCGGTGTATCCCATTTCCCCACCGCAAGCGCGGAGCGGCGGGCACGGCTACGGTTCTTTCGCGTTGTAGATGAACTGCCTGATCTCTGCCCGTTCCTTTTCGCTTTCCACCACGTCTTGTTTGTGCAGCCGGTCGTAGACTTCAAACTCTTCCTGGGCCTGCGCCTTATCGCCCGCGCGGACCAAGGCCTGGCCTAGGCGATAGTGAGCGTCAGCCAGGTTTGGCCGCGATCGGATAGCGTTCCGGTACTGGTCAATCGCCTCTGCATAATTGTGTCGCTCGGCGTAGAGGATCCCGAGTTGCAAGTGGGCATCGGCGAAACCCGGGTCGAGCGCGGTCGCTTTCTTAAGGAGCAACTCCACCTCGTCCAGGCTGGCGTACTGCTCCTGGTCACGCTTCCCTTTCCACAGAGCAAGGGCGTAATAGTAGTGCGCCTGGGCGTTCGCGGGCTGCAGCTCGACGAAACGCTGCAGTCGCTTCAGTACTTCGTCGGCCTGCGCCGTTGACACGTTGTAGACCCGCCCCAGAAAGACGTAAGGAAACGGGTCAAGTGGAGCGAGATCCGTAGCCCGAGCCAGGGCCTTCACGGCGTCGTCGTACTGCCGCTGGGAGTAAAGCGCAATGCCCAGGCCGATCTGCATGCGGACGGATTGCGGGTACTGCTCCGCACCACTGCGGAAGACAGCCACCGCCCGCTCCAGGGTCTGGTGCTGCAGCAGCTCACCTCCCCAGTCGAAGATGTTCTTCTCGGAAGGCTCCATGTGAGCAGCGCGCTCGTACTCCGTGACTGCCGCCATGTAATCCCCTCTCTTCTCCTCCGTCTCCGCCAGCAGGTTACGGAGCTCCGCGCTGTCCTGACGCTGGGTCATGTCCCGAAGCAGGCGCCGCGCTCGATCGAGCTCGCCGGTTTCGACGAGCGCCAGGGCCAGATCGTAGCCGTTGGCGTAAGAGGTGGGATCAAGACTCTGGGCTTTCTCGAGATAAGGAACGGCTGTAGCCAGTTTTGCGGAATGCACATAGAATTCGTCCAGGTTGTGGTTAGCATCGAAGCTCTGGGGTTCGAGCTCCACTGCCTTCTTGAATTCCGCCTCCGCCAGAGATTCCTTTCTGAGCTGAACCAGGTTTACCGCCAGGTTGGTGCGCGGCAGCGTCGTTGGGCTTCAGGCGGGTCGCGGCCTTCAGGTAGCGGTTGGCCTTCTCGTCCAGACCTTGGGCCGCGTAAACCAAACCCATCAGCT
>DATJKY010000733.1:0-5510 GCA_035490955.1 Terriglobia bacterium
CTCCGAGCTCGAGCGCAGGAACGAGCAACTGAACCGCATCAACGAAGAGCTCTTTGAAACACAAAGGACGCTGGCGCGCTCGCAGCGGTTGGCCGTGGCGGGGCAATTGGCGGCGAGCCTGGCGCACGAGATCGGCACACCACTGAACTCCATTTCCGGCCACGTGCAGCTTATGGCACGCCGAAAGACGGGTGATGAGGCAACAGACCGGCGCCTCCAAATCATCGAGAAGCAGATTGACAGCATCGTACACAGCGTCAAGCAACTGCTTTCCTGGACCCGCAAGTTTGAACTGCGCGTCGCACCTGTGGACTTGCGCCATGTTCTAGAAGAGACGATCCTGCTTTCCTCCGCCGCGCTCCATCTGCGGAATATCAAGGTTGAGAGCGACCTGGCTGGAAACTGCCCGCTCGTCTACGGCGATGCCGGCTATCTCCAGCAGGTGTTCTTAAACCTCGTCAACAACAGCATGGACGCCATGCCCCGCGGAGGGCTTGTGAAGATCCGGCTGACGTACCCTCACGATAGCAACCCGGCCGAGGTTGAAGTGAAAATGTCCGACACTGGTGAGGGCATCGCGTCAGAAACTCTTCGCCGCATTTTCGATCCCATGTTCACCACCAAGCGCATGGGAGCGGGGACAGGGCTCGGACTCGCCATTTGTAAGCAGATCATTACCCAGCACGCGGGAACCATTGAGGCGGAAAGTGAGCCCGGTCGCGGCGCGAGGTTCACTATTGTGCTGCCGATTGATTGCCGCGACAAGCTGGAAGTGGTCGGTATCGCGGCCTCTACGGAGAACGGATGAGAGCAGTAGGCGGTAAGCAGTAGGCGGTAGTCGCAGTAGGCACTCGGCGGCCAGCAGTAGCCAGTGAGACACAGAGAGGAATAGTGAATGGTGAATAGTAAATTGTGACCAGTGAATTGTGACCGAGCGAAGCGTCGGCATTGAAGGGTAAATTGTGAGGGAAGGGATCCAATCGGCAGTAGGCAGCCTTTACCCCTAACAATTCACCATTCACAATTCATAGCTACTGCTGAGTGCATACTGCCGACTGGTCTTTTGCTGGTGGTGAGGATAGCTTGAGTCAAGCCGAACAAGGCACCGCGACTGTCCCGAGCCGGGCAGTGCGAGCCCGTCCCAACATTCTCGTGGTTGACGACGATCCCGCCACGCAGGATCTGCTGCGCGAGATATTAAGCGAAGAGGGCTGCCGAGTAGTGACCTCGGGCAGCGGTGAGGAAGCGCTCGCCGTCGGCGAGCGAGAATCGTTCGACCTCATCATCAGTGACCTGAATCTGGGCCCCCAGCTCGACGGCTTGGATGTGCTGCGGTCCTACAAGTCGAGTCATCCGGAATCCGAGGTCATCCTCATCACGGCCTTCGGGTCGCTCGAAAACGCCATTGAAGCGGTCAAGGCCGGGGCCTTTGACTACATCTCAAAACCTTTCAAGATTGATCAAGTCGTCCTCCAGGTGAAGCGGGCGCTGGACAACCGCAACCTAGTCAAGGAGAACCTCAACCTCAAAAGGCAGCTTGGCAGCCAGGTTCAGCTTTCCAGCCTGGTGGGACGCAGCGGTTCTATGATGGAGGTCTATAAGACCATCGCCATGGTTGCAGACTCCCGCTCCACGGTGTTGATCTACGGCGAGAGTGGCACGGGCAAGGAGTTGGTGGCCAAGGCCATCCACCACAACGGTCCCCGAGCCGACCACCGCTTCTTCGCCTTGAACTGTGGTGCCCTGGCTGAGACACTGCTGGAGACCGAGCTCTTCGGCCACGTCCGCGGCGCTTTCACAGGAGCTATCGAAAACAAGCGGGGGATCCTGGAAGAAGCGAGCGGCGGCACAGTATTCCTCGACGAAGTTTCGGAAATGAGCCCCGCGCTGCAGGTGAAGCTGCTGCGCGCCATCGAGGAGCAGGAAGTGCGTCGCTTGGGTAGCAACCAAGTGATTAAGGTTGACGTTCGCCTGATCGCCGCCAGCAACCGCAAGTTGGGGGAGCTCGTGGAGGCGGGCAAGTTCCGCGCCGACCTCTATTACCGCTTGCGCGTGGTAGAGATCGAGCTTCCACCCTTGCGCACTCGCAAGGACGATATCCCGCTTTTGGTTGAGCATTTCCTAAGGAACATCGGGCGTGAGCGGGCTCGGGAATTCTCCCTTACCTCCGCCGCGCTCGAGGTCCTGATGGCTTACGACTGGCCGGGCAACGTCCGCGAGTTGGAGAATGCGCTGGAATCCGCCGCCGCCCTTAACCGCACCGGCGTCATTACCCCTGCCGACTTGCCCGGCAAAGTCCGCCAAGTGTCCGAGGATACCGATCCTGTGGAGAAGGTGTACTCCGACTTGCCGCGCCTCGATGAGCTCGAACGTCGCTATGCCGCCCACGTGCTGAAAATGACCCGCGGCAATAAAGCCAAGGCTGCTGAGATCATGGGCATTGCCCGGAAGACTCTTTACACCCTCCTCGAGGAGCCGCCCAAATCGACGGACGAGCGACACGCGGAAATCCGCCAACCTTGAATTCGGGATTAAGCGGCTTTGCGCCCTGCGGAGGCAGAGCCGCTAGTTTTCACACATTTTCTGAAGCCCCGCCCTCTGTGTTTTTCAGCAGCCTGTCAGAGGTTGGAAAACGGAGTTTCGCATACGGACTGGCTTGTGGCGACAGGAATCAGCCGCCCTTTGCGCACATCGTAGGTTGAGTCCTGCCAGACCACCCGGCTTGTGAACAGGCTCGTGAGCCACACTGCGAAGCCGAGAGCGTCGCTCACGAGCACCAGCCGCCATTTTCCCTTGAGCAGAGAGTCTCGAAGCCCCCAAACTCCGACGGTGAACGCCAAGCCGATTCGCAGCACCAGATAGGTGGCTGCAAAGCAGCCGGCAATAATTCGCGAAGGAGCTACGGCTGCGGCGACGATCACCCAAGGCAGGCCCTGCGCGAACAAGAACCCGAGATGACCCCAAGGCTGGGATTCGCGGGTAACAACCGACCAGCGCAACCGATGTTGAAAGAAGTCTCTGAAGCTTCGCGAAACACATTCCGTTTGAACCGTGGTGTGGGCAAATTCCACTCGGTACCCTCTGGCGGCGACGCGATTGCCCAATTCGTGATCATCTGCCGCCACATCCGCCAAAGCCCGAAAGCCGCCGATTTCGGCCAAAACCTGGCGACGGACGGCCATGGTGGCTCCTAACGCAAACTTGACCCCTAACTTTCGCGCCACAAGCACTCCCGCCAGGAAATCTGAGGTTAGGGCTACGTCTTCCAGCCTCGACCAGAGGTTGCGCGCCGTTGAGCCTCGATAAAGGCAGGTGACGGCTCCGGTGCGCTGGTCGCGAAAGGGGAGGGCTACACGGCGCAAATAGTCAGGCTCCACTCGAATGTCGCTGTCGCTGGCTACGAGCAGGTCATAACGCGCCTCGCCTTCCAAGCGACACAGTTTGGTCACCTTGTTGTTCGAGCCTGAGGTGGAAGAGCCTATCAAAAGGCGGATCGGTATGTGGGGAAAGTCCGCCGTCAGCTTGCCAATCAGTCCTATTGCAGGATCTCGCTCATGGTCAGTGCAAAAAAGCAGTTCATAGTTCGGATACTGCTGCCGGCAGAAACTGGCTAGGTTCTCATACGTCTCGCGGTCTAAACCGTGCATCGGCTTAAGTACGCTGATTGGAGGGCAGAAGTCGTTCACCGACTCGTCGCGCCTGCGGAAGAACAACCACGCACAGACGATAGCCACCAGGTAAAACACCAGCGGCGCAACCGCTGCCATCAGCACGAGGTCTCGGATCATAGTGACGAACACGGAATTCCCGCCCCCTTTGTTGCTCCGCCTGCGCCCGTTCAGCGATCCCAATGGCTTCACCGGAGCCGCAGCGCGGGGGGCGGGCGAGACGCCCGCGCTCCCAGGTGAGGCTATCCGCTGAGGGACATGAGCGCACGCCGAGCGTGACCAGTAGTATACCTGCCCACCGCAAGGGCGTAGAGCGTTCGCCAAGCGATAGCCTGGCCCCACCGCTCCCGTACATAGGTGAGCGCAGTAGCTGGGATTACGAAGTCACATCCTCCCATGAAAGAAGGGCCAGCAAAGAAACTCGTTAAGAGTACGTAATCCCAACGAGGCCTGGGCCCACCGCGAAGCGGTGGACGGTGAGTAGCCGTAGGCGTCAGCCCACGGATCGCCAAGTGCCCATCGCCCCCAAGCCCGGAGGCCGGAGGGGTTGACCTGGACCGGCCAGCCTTGATGAAGGCGGGCGACCCCTTCAGGGTCGGAGGTTACGGGGGCGCCTCCCCCGGCGTAGCTCGAGGCGGAGGCCGGCATTACAAAGCTGTAGTCCGCCCAGGAGAGTACCACCATGAAGGAGACGAGAAACAGCAACAGGCTGCCGATTCCGAGCCAGGCCCAGCCATTGCTAACCGTCTTTACAAAGAGCACTCCCAGTCCGGAGAGCGACCAATCCGTGATCTCGCCTTGCTTCATACCTTTGCGTATTCTTCGAGGCCGTCATCGTAAATCCGGAATCTAGGTCAGTGTCCCTCACAGATATCGTTGTACACCGGCATGCGGCCACGAAGGTTACCAACGTTACCTACGCGCTTGCTTTGCACCTCTTTCAGACCGTAGTATACGATGTCTGGGTGAGCCGATAGTCGTCGTCAGGCTGATGGCATCGGGCCTCGCTGTTTGAACGGAGGCTGTACGTCGTAAATGAAGACTCTCTTCCTGCACCCGCCTTCTTTCGAGGGCTTTGACGGCGGAGCTGGCTCTCGCTACCAGGCTCGACGTGAGGTGCGCTCCTTCTGGTATCCCACGTGGTTGGCCCAACCTGCAGCGCTGGTGCCCGATAGCAAGCTAGTGGATGCTCCTCCGGCGGGCCTCCGCCTGGCGGATATCTTGCCTATGGCGTCGAAGTATGAGCTCCTGGTGATGCATACATCGACGCCCGCTTTTGCTTCGGACCTCAAAGTGGCCGAGGCCTTCCGAGAAATAAATCCGCGGATCAAGATCGGCCTGGTAGGTGCAGCCGTTGCCGTCGATCCTCAGGCTAGCCTGAGGGCGTCTCCGGCGGTGGACTTCGTTTGCGACAAGGAGTTCGACTTTACCATCAAGGACGTGGCGGAGGGCCGGCCTTTGCGCCAAATCGCCGGGCTCAGCTTCCGCTCGCCTTCTGGTGCCATCGTCCACAATCCCCCGAGGCCTGTACTCGAGAACATGGACGAACTGCCGTTCGTGACGGAAGTCTACAGGCGCGACCTTCGCGTGGAAGACTATTTCATTGGGTACTTGAAACATCCGTATCTTTCGCTTTATACAGGGCGAGGCTGTCGATCCAAGTGTACGTTTTGCTTATGGCCGCAGACGGTCGGGGGACACCGCTATCGCACGCGTACGCCGGGGAACGTCATCCGGGAGATCGCTCTCGCCCACCAGTACTTCCCCCAGGTTAAAGAGTTCTTCTTCGACGACGACACGTTCACGGATGATCTGCCGCGCGCCGAGGAGATCGCGCACGGA
>DATJKY010000734.1:0-5921 GCA_035490955.1 Terriglobia bacterium
TTCCGCATGGTCGGCTTTTTCAGTGACTATCTCGGCCACACGCTGCATACGCTCGGCATTGCCTACCGATGTCCCGCCGAATTTCATTACGATCAGCGGCTTGTTGCCTGTGGTCATCCGCTCTGAAGCCTCTCAGAAGTGGGAGTCAGAAGGTACGCCAAGGGCTCGCGTAACGTAATCTTCTATCGCCTGCCGACTTCTCTTTCCCTCATTTCATTGTTTCTGGAGGGTTTTCAGGTACGCCTCGCGGTCCCATGACCGTTCGCCGAAGTTCCCCCTTCCCTTCTGGGGCGTAACGCGTTTTGGTTGCCCGCGCAGGTTCCGGGAAGCGTCAAACCAACCGAGCACAGGTTAGCGCTCCGGCCGTGCCTTTGTCGTGGGAGGGGAACTGGGGTTGGGTTTCTTCGTAGACTCCCGGACAGTCTCGATGAAAACTTTAGCAGGGAGCGACAGGTAGCGATCGCGACGATAGATAAGCCCCAATTCCCGATACAACTTCAAACCTTCAAGGGGAATGAGCTTCACCAGGCCTGCCGCCACCTCGGGTTGGGCGTAAGCCCGGCTGACAATCGAGATGCCCAGCCCGGCACCCACAAACTTCTTGATAGTCTCGACGCTCGCCAGTTCCATAGACACTTGAAGATGTTCACGGTAGGCGCGCAGCAATCGGTCCAGCACAACCCGCGTGTGGCCGGTTTTGGGCAGAATCAGCGGGAAGTTGGCAATCTCCTCCACGGTGGCGCTGCGATTTGTGGCCAGCGGGTGGTTAGCCGGCACGATCACCTGCATCTCGTCACGGAAAACCGGAATCACTTCCATGTTATTGGCGCTCTGGGGCAGAGTCACGATGCCTACCTCGATGGCGCCCTCTTGAACCTTCTGTAGGATCTTGTGGCTGAAGTTGCGATAAATGCTGATTTGAACCAAGGGATAAAGTTCCCTGAAGCGGGCGAACGTCTTCGGCAGCACGTACAGGCAGGTGGCCTCATTGGCGCCAATTTGGAGCTTGCCCCGCGCCGTCTGGTTCAGCTCGGCGATCGCTTGCAGCGCTTCCTTGTTCAGCTCGATGATTCGCTGCGCATAACGTTGCAGGATTTCTCCCGCCGGAGTCAGCAGCACCTTTTTTCCGCTTCGGTCGAAAAGTTTCTCTCCACACTCCTGCTCCAATAGCCGCACTTGGGCGCTGATAGCCGGCTGCGTTCGGTAGATCTTTTCCGCCGCGCGCGAAAAGCTCTGCAACTTGGCAACTTCAAGAAAACTCGCTAATTGATCGTAATCCATTCGTGGCAGCTAAGAAATCAGTTATTATTCTAGCCGATGTACGGTCGCCGCAGGACACAAATTAAGAACCACAAGGCAAACTTATGGACACCAGACTACACCGACTAGTATATCTGACGAAGCCGCGGCTACAAAACGGTCTGGAGCAAGGTCGCACGCGGGCAAGCAGGAGACCGACTATTTGCGCTCCGGCACCTTGTCGCAAGCACATGAGGTTTGCGTTTGCCTATTTCCTTGTCCTGGTTCTCTTGCCCGGACGCGGCTGGTCGCAGGGCAAGCCCCGGGCTCGCGACTTGGGCATCCCCTTCGACGGAACGCCGGGTCCACTCAATGCAATCACTGACGTCAAAGGTGTAGAGGTAGGTCACACCACATTGATCTCCGGTAGCGGAAAACTGGTCGTGGGCAGCGGCCCGGTGCGGACTGGGGTCACGGCCATTCTGCCCCGTGGCAAGCAGTCGACTGACCAGGTCTTCGCCGGTTGGTTTTCTCTTAACGGCAACGGTGAGATGACGGGAACCACTTGGGTAGAAGAGTCAGGATTCCTGGAAGGACCCGTGATGATAACCAACACGCACAGTGTGGGAACCGTGCGAGACTCGGTGATCGCCTGGAGGGTGGAGCATGGCCGGCCTGCGGGTTCGGAGTACTGGTGGTCGCTACCCGTAGTGGCAGAAACCTATGACGGTTTTCTGAACGACACGAATGGTTTTCACGTCAAGAAGCAACACGTGTTTGCGGCGCTGGAAACCGCCGCGGCTGGCTCCGTGCCAGAAGGCAACGTGGGGGGCGGTACCGGCATGATCTGTTATGAATTCAAGGGTGGAATCGGTACTGCATCCCGTCGGCTGTCCGAGAAAGACGGCGGATACACGGTGGGAGTGCTGGTGCAGTGTAACTGCGGCAGCCGGGACGAATTGCGTATTGCCGGCGTTCCCGTAGGCCGCGAGATTCCGGGAGCCCGGGTGTGGGGTGCGGCGAGGGGACCAGATGGAGAGGACACGGGCTCCATCATCATTATCGTGGCCACCGATGCGCCCCTCCTTCCCCACCAGTTAAAACGCTTGGCGCGGCGCGCGTCCCTGGGACTGGCGCGGACGGGCAGCTATTCGGGCGACGGTTCCGGAGACATCTTCATCGCCTTTTCCACCGCCAACCCCGGCGCCGCCCAACCCACGGGTCTGGCCAAGCTGGAGATGTTTCCCAACGACCGAATGGATCCCATCTTTCAAGCTACCGTCGAGGCCACGGAGGAAGCGATCGTGAATGCGCTGGTGGCGGCAGAGACGATGACCGGAATCGACGATCACAGGGTGGAAGCGATCCCGCAAGGCAAACTCCAAGAAGCGCTGAAGAAGTACAACCGGCTTGCGCCATCAGGCCAGGCCAAGTAGGTGGTGGGGAACACCATCCGGTTCAGTGACCCGACTCCATCTTCTGCAGATAACGTCGGACCTTGCGGAAGGCCGCATAAATCTCCGGTAGGCGGGCGTAAGCCGCACAGCACTTAAGCCAACGGGCGTTGTCCATGGCGGGGTAACCGGAGATCACGCGGTTGGGCTCCACGTCGTTCGGAATGCCAGACTGTGAACTGGCGATGACGTTATCTCCGATGGTGAGATGTCCCGCAGCCCCCACTTGTCCAGCCAGGAGCACGTTCCGCCCCACCCGGGTGCTTCCTGCCAGCCCGACCTGTCCACACAGCAGCGTGTTCTCGCCAACGTCACAGCCGTGACCAACCTGGACGAGGTTGTCGACTTTCACGCCGCGGCGGAGGCGAGTCTCTCCCACACTGGCGCGATCAATGCAAGAATTGGCTTGCACCTCAACATGGTCCTCGATAAATACCTTGCCCGGCTGCACGATTTTAAAGTAGGAACCATCCTCCTCGCGCGCGAAGCCAAAGCCGTCACTTCCCACGACAGCACCGTTCTGTAGGATGACATCGTCACCTATGCGCACGTTTTCACGCACCACAGCATGGGAGTGCGCAAAGAAACGATGCCCAATCTGGGCCCCTGGGTAGATGGTCACAAAGCTCTTTAGGATGCAGTCATCGCCGAGAGTTGCGCCCTCCTCAATGACTACGTAGGGGCCGATAGATGGGCGGCGGCCGAGCTGGACGCTGGGGGCGATCACCGCGCTGGGATGAATGCCCGCCGGGGGCCTTTCGGGCGTCGCGAAAAGCTGCAACGCGTGGGCGAACGCCAAATAGGGATTCGGGGAGCGGAGGAGCGGCCGGTTCGGGAAGTCCTCCCGGGTGTCAACGATGATAGCTGCGCCCCGCGACTGGAGGGCCTTCCGACGATATTTAGGGTTCGTCAGAAAGGTCAGTTCAGTGTCCGAAGCCTCTTCCAACCCGGCGACCCCGGTAATTTCGAGGTCTTCTGGACCTTCAAGTTTGCATTCGAGACGCAACGCAATGTCACCCAGTCTCATGGTCAGCCTCATAGTTGTCGATACAAGGGATGGCAGGCTCGGTTAGAAACGAGCTGCCGCAGTGAGTCCGGAGGGTCACGACCCTCTGGCCTCACTGACGAGGGTAACAGTGGCTGCGAGCAGGAGGCAACTTCCAGTACGGAAGTGCTGGTACGCTGGCGAGATTGTTGCGTAAGGGAAGCTTGTGCTAGCGTGCACTCAGCATGAGAGACCAGCGCGCCGCAGTCCGCCTCCCGATGACGCTTCCGGTGCTCATTGGCTGGACGACAGCTTCGGGGAGATATCGGGAAACACAGGCGAACACGGCGAATCTCAGTAGCAATGGGCTGCTTTTGCTGACGCCGACGCGGTTTCGTCCTTACACGCCAGTCCGCTGCCGGGTTCTTCTGCCCGATGCCGGTAAAGGGGTTGAGCTTTTCTGCAGGGGCCGCGTAGTGCGACACACGGGTCCTGGAGAAGCACTGGGGGTCGCCGCTGTTATTGATGAATACGAATTGCGGCGTGCGTCGGATAAGGCGTAACGAGGTTGGTCCGGTTTCGGGCAATTCCTGCAACCTATTCCTGGCGATATCACCTGCAACCGAAAGCAGAGCTTTGTGACCACAGGCTGTATTTGAGCTCGTGAACTCCAATGACAACCGCCATCCAAGCCGCAGGATAACCGCCTCAGGACAGAGCCCATGAAGGCGACGCAGTCAAGGCCATGTCGTGCCAAACGGATCCGCATCTTAATCGCGGATCGAGAGGAGGTCTTCCGAATCGGCCTCGGAAGGTTGTTCGGCGCCGAGGAAGACTTGCGAGTGGTGGCGCAGGCTGAAAACAGCGAACAGGTAGCTCGTCTGTCGACACAGTTCAAGCCGGATCTGCTGTTTGTGCAGGCCGAGATCGCGGCCGAAGGTTTAGGTGATCTTGTCGTGCAGTTGCGCCAAGCTTCGCCGTCGTGCAAGATTGTCATCACCGCTTCGGACATGCCCGAGGAACAAGCCTTGCGCTACACCAAGACAGGGGCCTCTGGCGTGATCCTTAAATCAGTTGGGCCTCATCTGTTTGTCAAATGCGCCCGCAAGGTGATGGAGTCCGAAGTCTGGTTGCCCAAGCGCCAAGTCGCTAAGATGGCGGAGATATTGCGGTCCACGCAGGAGCGACCTCGCCGCCCCGCCGACACCTTGACCGGTCGCGAGCGAACGATCATCAGTTACCTCATTCAAGGCTGGCGAAACCGCGAGATCGGTCGGCAGCTCTCCATTACCGAACAGACCGTGAAGAATCATCTACGGTCTATTTACGACAAGGTGGGAGTGTCAGATCGCCTTGAACTCGTGCTTTATGCTATCCACCAGCGATTGGAACTGCCGCCGATCAACCCTACCAGTCGCCCCTAGGTTCTTTCATCCGCACCGTAACTATAGATTAGCGCGGCTTACCGCTAGCCGCATCGGGCTACCTGAAAGCTCGGCCAACACTCGCAAGCAACAAAGTGCGCACGATCACAGTGGCCTCTGACTGTCATCACTGCCCGCGGTCCGCCCGTTCGGTAACATTGCTTCCTGAGGTAGCAGGCTGCGGGAAAACGTGAGTCTGTCATGCTAAGTGAGGTAAAGCATCTCGTGTTCGCATTCAGAATAGGGCAAAGAGATCCTCCCTTCAGCGCTGCGGGATGGGATGACACCTTCCTCAGCGTTGATCCTTCGGTGTAACTATGAACTCTGAAGGCGGCTTGACCCATCGTCGTGACGTGCTTCTTAACCTGCTCCGCTTGGAGGGCTGGGGGCGGGCTGTGGAGCGCTCGGGGTTTGGCTAAGCGCACGCAGTCGTCGGCCGGAGGAGCATCAAGCTTTTGCAGTCGAGCACCACTTCACCTTCCCACCGGATCCGAACTTCCCCGAGGTCGTGGTAGTGCAAGGCGAGAACCCAGTCGCCTTGGTGCGCAAGTCTCTGGACGAATTGGGAGGCATCCGTCGCTTCATCAATCGAGGTGACGTAGTTGCGGTCAAGCCCAACATCGCCTGGGACCGCACTCCGGAGCAGGCGCGGCAATCACGAGACTGGCGCGATTGACGAGCAAGCTCACTACGATTTCGTCAAAGAAAGTTTGGCAGGCTCGGGGCTCGGCTATTTTGACGATATGATGTTTCACTTCGGCTACCACAACGCAGCCGAAGTGAAGAACAATCGCAGCTTTATCCGCGCCGACGATCGCC
>DATJKY010000735.1:0-2963 GCA_035490955.1 Terriglobia bacterium
GCCCGCCCATGTGGCGGGCCGGTGGGCAACAAATGGGTCGCTGCAGAAAATCGGCAAAATCCGAACCACATGCTGGCAATGAACTGCGAACTTGCTATGGCGGTTAGTATCGCCATGAGCGCAATCGACGTGGCGCGCGCTCAGACTGCAATAGATAGACTTCGGCCGCTCGTCGCAACATCGGCCCGCAGGCTCGCCATTGCAGAACGGGTCGCACTTGCGAAATGGGACAGCCGAGTTGAGGTCGAGGACGCAGCGCGGGAGGCACAGGTCGTACACTCCGCGGTCCAGTATGGCGCATCGAAGGGTTTGGACGAGCGCTTAATTGCTAAGGTTTTCACCGCTCAGATCGAGGCCAGCAAACTCGTCCAATATTCCCTATTGGCAGACTGGCATCGCAACGGAAGAGCGCCAGCGCACAAGCCGGTCGATTTAGCCGCGATTCGCGTGGAACTGGATCGATTGCAGGCTGACCTAATCGAGGAACTCGCCGACCTTTGGCCGCTAGGTGAGAGGGCAACGTGTCAAACCGACATCGCGAAGGCGGTCGGGAAATATCTTGCACATGAGCGTGATCACTCGGCCCTCCAGCAAGTCGCCCTGGACCGGGCTCTAGCTGCGATTTGTACTCTTGAGTGACCATGCAGGGTGGGATGCCGTCCAGAGAATCCTGGGAGCGGAGAGGGCAGGCCATTCGCGTCCCAATCAACTTGGTCAACTGGCAACAGGAGGAACCGACTGGTTGTGGCGGAGGGCGGCAGCCCTCAAGGGATGGCACGAGCCGTGTGACAGGAGACTGTCACGCACGGTTCTGTGAGCGCCTCAGGGTGAAAGTCCCCGGGGCGACTCGGCGGCGATCCGGCGACGGTCGTCCCTACCGCGACAGCTGGGTCACACGTTCCACAGGTGACTCCTGCCTTTTCGGCTAGCGTTTACCCATGAACTTGCTCGGCCAGGCTGGGCAGGCTGCCTCAGGCAGGAAGAGTCTAGGTGTAGGTTTTTGCCACCAATCGTGGCGAGAAGATAGGATATTGCCAATAATCGGGGCGAGAATTGTCACGATTGCTGGCAGCGAACCTCACGTTCCCCTTTGTTATCAAAGTCGCGTTTGTCATCTACTGGAGCAACCTCCAATATGGTCGCCCGGCGTTTACCTAACCTTTAGTGACGCAAGGAATCATTGGTCCGGCGGCTTGACGGCGCGCTTGGACGTAATGCGGGTACTCCGAGATATTCAGGCGACTTCCCAAAAAGGCCGAAGATCTCTGTGGCAGTCAAGTCGAGGTACTACAGGCTTGGTCCGTGAACCGTTGGCCAGCGGAATCGGCAGAGCTCAAAACGCAGCATGCGGAGAAAAGCGCGGTGTATTGATCCGATTGGGAGGCAAGGTTATGAAGTCTAGAATATGGACGTGTGCGCTTGTGGCGGCGCTGATGGCAGTCTGCAGCGGTGTGACCCTGGCGGAAGAGCACGGCCGTGGTCGCAAAGAAGACAAGGACGAAGACAGGCGTGAGTATCGTTACTCCCGCCACGACCGTGACGAGATGGCGGCGTGGTATCGCGGGTACCGCGGCGACCTCCCGCCGGGGCTTGCCAAGAAGGATCCGTTGCCGCCCGGAATAGAAAGGCAGCTCCGGGTGCGGGGTACGTTGCCCCCCGGCCTGCGGGATCAGATCCGACCTTGCCCGAAAGATCTCGTACGGCGTCTGCCGCCCCCACCGCCTGACTGCGAGCACGTCACCATCGGGAATCGCATCGTACTGTTGAATCGCCAGACCTTTATGGTCCTCGACGTCTTCGAGCTTTTTTGAGCGCTGAGGCATTCGGGATGCACCGGTCTCATGCCGACTCGCAGCATCATCGCGCTGAGCCCACCTGCGGTGCGAAAGGATTTAGGAATGAAAACGGGCTAGTCGGAGAGGGAAGCCAAGGAACCACTTGACCGGCCCGACAGATTGCCTTTCGGCGAGCATCCGGCGCTGACGGATATTTAATGAACCAAGGCTTAATAACCCTGCGTTCTCAGTGGTGAAGATCCTCACTACGGAGGGCACGGCGCGGCCTGACTGGCCAAGCTACGCACTGTGCTCGTCACTTGTCACTGGCTCGTTGCGGGTCAAACAGAGACCGCGCTGACGGGATCGGCTCTATCTGCCGTCTGGCTTCTGCCGCTCATCCAGCCGGAGATGCGCCTGGTCGCGCACACTTGTCCGCAGAAGATCTGCAGATCACACGCTAAGTGCGTTCTCTCCGGATAGAAGGGTTCCACAATCAGAGAATCGGTATCCGGTTGACGGATAGCCCACCAGTGACTGGTAGTGCCACGCACCTCGCCGCAGCCATCACACACGTCCTGGATCACCCTCGCCATCACTTACCTCTCGATTTCCAAGATCCTTCACCCTTAGCCCCGCATTTTTCTGAACTTGGCTAACCTAATACCATACTCCGCGTGGGTCTGCGTAAGCCATGACGCTAGAGTGCTGGTACCCGCGTACTTCCCCATTAGTCCTCGTTAACCGCGCTGTACCCCTTGTAAGATAGGCTGGTTCGCTCCGAACTAGGTTATGGGACGGTGCGGTTGATTGTCAGTGTCTCCATCGTTGGGCTTGATGGTTAAGCGGGGTGGTGTGAGGTTGAAATCTGCGTTGGGAATTCTCGGCCTCATTTTGGCGGCCGTGCTAGCCGGCGGAACTCCTGCTCCCCCGGTGGAGGATCCTGATCAGGCTAGCGATCTCACCAGTCTGCGGGAGGCGTTCGTCCACCCGCCTGAAGACAGCAAGATCATGATGCGCTGGTGGTGGTTTGGGCCTGCGGTCAGCAACGACGAACTGGAGCGCGAGATACGACTGATGAAGGCGGGCGGAATCGGCGGCTTCGAAGTGCAACCCGTTTATCCCCTAGCCCTGGACGATCCCAGCCGTGACTTCAAAAACGATCTCTTCCTGTCTGATACGTTTATT
>DATJKY010000736.1:0-10243 GCA_035490955.1 Terriglobia bacterium
GAAATCGATGGGCGTGGCATCGCGCGGCAACACAATCACTTTGCCCTTAGGAGTGAAGGTATAGACTTCCTCGGGGTAAAGATCGACCTTGAGCGTGGAGACGAACTCCCCCGGGTCGCGCATCTCGCGTTGCCACTCGACGAGATGGCGAAGCCAGGCGAAGTCCTCCTCCTTCTCCTGCTTTGGCGGTCTGCCGTCCTTGTATTTCCAGTGGGCGGCAATTCCCTCCTCCGCCAGGCGGTGCATCTCCTCAGTCCGGATCTGGACCTCGAACGGCTGGCCGTGGGGTCCGATCACCGAAGTGTGCAGTGACTGGTAGAGATTAGGTCGCGGGATGCCGATGAAGTCCTTAAACCGTCCCGGCACCGGCCGCCAGGTGTTGTGAATCACCCCCAAGGCGGCGTAGCAATCCTTTACCGCGTCCGTAATGATGCGGATGGCCAGCAGATCGTAAACCTGGTCGATCTGGATATGTTGGCGTTGAAGCTTTTGCCAGATGCTGTAGAGGCGCTTCACCCGCCCATCGATGCGCGCTGGAATTTCAAAGGCTCGCATCTTCTCGTTCACCTGGGCACAGACTTGGGCGAGAAATTCCTCGTTGACCTTGCGCCGACTCTCCACCGCCTTCTTCACTTCAGCGAAGGCTTCAGGCTCCAGATAACGGAAGGCCAGGTCTTCGAGCTCTCCGCGCAGCTTGCCCATTCCCAGCCGGTGGGCGATGGGTGCGTAGATCTCCCGGGTCTCGCGCGCGATGCGCTCGCGTTTCTCGGGCGGCAGATGCTCCAGCGTCCGCATGTTGTGGAGCCGGTCCGCCAGCTTTACCATCACCACGCGGATGTCGTCCACCATTGCCAGCACCATCTTGCGCAGATTCTCAGCCTGCCTTTCTTCCGGGCTGACGAACTCGATGCGGCGAATCTTGGTGAGGCCTTCCACAATGTGCGCAACCTCGGCGCCGAATTCCTGGCGTAGTCGCTCGATGGTGGTGGGGGTGTCCTCGACGACGTCGTGCAACATTCCGCCCACCAGGCAGACGACGTCCAGCTTCATATCGGCCAGAACGTTAGCCACTTCCAGCGGGTGGGAGACGTAAGGCTCCCCGGAGAGTCGCTTCTGTGCTTTATGTTCTGCCGCGCAGAACTCGTAGGCCTTGCGGAGCAAGCTCAAATCGTCGCTGGTACGATAGGATTGAACCTTTCTAAGGAGATCTTCGAACTGAATCATAACCGGTATGACTATTCTAGGACAGCGGCGCACGGGGTTTCAAGCGTGCGCTCGCAACAGTCGCAACAGCTCGCAACAGCGGAACGGGTGGGCAGCCCCAAGGAGACCTACAGCGGAAGGGGCAACGAACTCGTGAAGGTTGGGCGTTGGAACTTGGGGCAAGTCCATCGCAGTGCACCCCCAGACTTGCCGTTCGCTCCGCGGCCACAGAGGCGCAAGGCTCACGGACGATCAGACTTCAGTTTGACACTGCCCCCCAGCCTCGACGGATAATGGTCTTTAAGCGGCACCGTACAAAGTGGATCGCAGAAAGTAGGACGACCAACTCGGCGCGAGGACTTCACGCGACTATGCGTATTGTGCTCAAAATCGGAACCAGTCTGATAGCTCCTGGGGGGCGCTTAGACGCGAGGCGCATGCGGTCACTGGTGGACCAGCTTGATCTCACGCACCACGAGTATATCCTTGTCAGTTCCGGGGCCATCGCCTCCGGGATGTCATCGCTGAGAATTACGAAGCGTCCGCGGCAACTGGCGCTTATGCAAGCCTCGGCAGCGGTTGGCCAGAGCCGCCTCATGCACACCTATGAGCGGCTCTTCTTCGGCAAGAAGATCGTAGCTCAACTCCTGCTTTCGAGCGACGACTTCTCCTCGCCAGCTCGCTATAAGAATCTCTGTAACACCTTGAACAAGTTGCTGCGCCTGAAGGTGCTGCCGATCGTGAACGAAAATGACAGCGTGTCGGTCCGCGAGTTGGAAGGGGCCTTTGGTGACAACGACGAGTTGAGCGCGCTGGTCGCATCCGCCGTCCAGGCGGACTGGCTTCTTCTCCTCAGTGACGTGGACGGATTCTATCGCGGGAGTGGGCGCAATGGAAAGCAACAGGTGGCCCGAACGATCCGGCGCATCACACCCGACTTGGAAGCGGCTTGTGATGGGAAGGGACAATTGGGTCGGGGCGGTATGCGGTCGAAGCTTCGCGCCGCCCTGCGGGCCACGGCCTCAGGGATCCATGTCGCTATTGCCAACGGAAAGCATCCGCGGGTCATACCTCTGGCGCTGCAACAGCGGCTCGGGACCTACTTTCCGCCACTGAAGGCCAGATGCTAAGTACTCCTGTGACGTCATCGACCGCGCAACCCCAAAAATCGACGCTGGAAAAACTGCGTCGCGCCAAAGAGGCCGCCGTTAGCGTGGCTCGATTGTCCACCGACGAAAAGAACGCTGTTCTTCGATCCATGGCCGCGCAGCTCGCGGAGAATCAGAAGAGGATTCTCGCCGCCAATCAAATTGACCTGGCCACTGCGGACCTTCGTTCCTCCAGTCGCGATCGACTCCTCTTGAATTCCGAGCGTATGTCCGTTATGGCCGAGGGAGTCCGAACGGTCCTCAATTTACCTGACCCAATCGGCCAGGTGGTAGAAGAATGGATCCGTCCCAACGGCTTGCGCATCCGCAAGGTGCGGGTGCCTTTAGGAGTGGTAGGCGTTATCTACGAGTCGCGGCCTAACGTCACGGTGGACGCCACCGTACTGGCCCTCAAGGCTGGAAACGCCGTCGTGCTGCGCGGTGGACGCGAGGCCACCCACACCAACGAAGCCTTGGTCGAGTCCCTGGTGCAGGCTCCGGGTTTGCCGGCCGGCGCGGTCGAATTGCTCGACTCTCGCTCCCGAGACTCGGTGGACGAACTGATGGGGGCCCGTGGTCTTGTGGACGTCCTCGTGCCGCGAGGAGGGGCCGACCTCATCAACCGCGTTGTCGAGAAGGCTACAGTTCCAGCGATCGAAACTGGCGCCGGCAATTGCCACGTATATGTCGACAGAGCCGCCGATCTCGATGTGGCTGAACGCATAGTTGTGAACGCCAAGACCCAGCGCCCATCAGTGTGCAACGCGGCCGAAAAGCTGCTTGTCCATCGTGACCTTGCCAGCGAATATCTCCCCCGAATCGTGCAAAGACTGCAGTGCGCCGGCGTGGAGGTTCGCGGCGACGAGGAAACGCGGCGTCTTACGCCCGGGCTGCACGTGCTTGCGGCGTGCGATGAAGACTGGCGGATGGAATACCTTGACCTGCGCGTGGCCGTCTATGTGGTCGGCAGCCTCCAACAAGCGATCGATCATATCAACGAATACTCGACCAAGCATTCCGACGCCATCATCACCCGCGATGAAGAGAGTGCCAGGCAGTTTCTGAACCAGGTGGATTCCTCTGCCGTCTATTGGAACGCCTCCACCCGCTTCACGGACGGCGGCGAGTTCGGTTTCGGGGCCGAAATGGGGATCAGCACTCAAAAGCTGCACTGCCGGGGGCCGTTTGGGCTTGTCGAGCTAACATCAACGAAGTATCAGATCTTTGGTTCCGGTCAGGTTCGCACCTGACTTACCCCTAAGCAATGGGTTTCACTGCGGCCGCAGTTGGCCGCCACGTAAGCTTACTCGTGACCAAGCCTCAGTCAGCAGCAAGTCTCGTCCACGAAATGTGCAGCGCATCCGAAAATCCAAGGGTTGGAAATGCGCTCTGGCTCGCCTGCAGCGACGACCCTCCACGGTCCTACGAAGACCACGGAATGGTCTAATAAATATTGCAAAATCCTCGGAGATGGTGTAAGAAAGTTCTCTGGGTGGTCTATTGTCAAACAGGATACAGGCGGTTAATTCTGTCTTTAACTAGTTAATTATCGAGCGACGCGAGATGTCGTTGCGGCGTTTTCGGCATGCTGTGGCCACCGGAGGGCGCGCCAATCCCATATCTGGGTTGGCTTCTCTCTTGAACTGGACTGCCGGCCGTAAGCCGACCCGGGGGGATCGGGGCGGCAGGACCAAGGCGGCGCGGACTACCGCGCTCTGAACGGGAGGGATAACGAAGCCAAAGGTCTGGAGGAACCAATGCGACCCACACGGACAGTGCGTTTTGGAGCATTCATAGTCGATCTTCGCAGCGGCGAATTGTACAAGCAGGGACGCAAGATCAAGCTGCAGCAGAGACCGTTTCAAATCCTGGCCGTGTTGCTGGATCGTCCTGGAGAGGTCGTAACCCGGGAGGAGTTGCGCCGGCAAATCTGGCCGCCAGACATCTTTGTCGACTTTGATCACAGTCTGAAGACGGCGATCAGCAAGATCCGGGAGGCACTAGGAGACTCGGCCGATAGGCCGCGCTACCTTGAGACCCTGCCCCGTCGCGGTTATCGCTTTATTGGCGCTGTGGAAGAGGTACCAACTGCCACACGCCTTGGGGATCAGATCCGCCTGGCGGTGTTGCCTTTCGAGAACCTGAGCAATGACCGGGAGCAGGAGTACTTTAGCGACGGGATTACGGATGAAATGATCGCCCAGCTCGGAAGCGCCCAATCCCAACGGTTGGCGGTGATCGCCCGTACCTCGGCGATGCACTATAAGCGCACTGACAAGCGTCTCGATCAGATCGGCCAAGAGCTGAACGTGAACCACATCGTGGAGGGGAGTGTACGTCGGGCGGGAGACCGGGTGCGGATCACTGCGCATTTGGTACGGGTCAGCGACCAGACGCCTCTGTGGGCTCAAAGCTACGAGCGGGACCTGCGGAACATACTGACCTTGCAGAGCGAAGTGGCCCAGGCGATCAGCAACGAAATTCAGGTGAAACTGGAGCCACAACAGTGGGCGCGGAATGTGAGTGCCTTGCCGGCCATAGGGCAGGCCTACGAAGCCTATATGCGGGGCCGCTACTGCCTCAACAGGCGGACGCAGGAAGGGGTTCAGAAAGCCATCGATTACTTCCAGAAAGCTATGGCCTGCGACTCAGGCTACGCTTTGGCCTACGCCGGCTTGGCCGATGGCTACAGAATCCAGGCAGTTTGTGGCTGGCTAGTCCCGAGCGTGGCCAGGGAGAAGGCGCTTGCGGGGGCTCGAAGGGCGCTGGAGATCGATGACCGCCTGAGTGAGGCCCACAGGACTCTGGGGGCGGTGCTCCTCCGCTTCGACTGGATGTGGAACGAGAGCGAGGCGGAACTGCTGCGGGCCCTGGAGTTGAACCCAAGTGATGCCGAGGCCCATCGGATCCACGCCATTTACCTGCAAGCCGTCGGTCGAGTGGAGGAGGCGATTTCAGAAGTGGAGCGAGCGCGGGAACTCGACCCGCTCTCGCTGCTGATGGAAACGTCGCTGGGAAGAGCACTGTACTTCGCGCGCCGCTACGAGGCGGCTGCCATCCAGTGTCGTAGAGCGCTGGAACTCGATCCGGGGTACGTGCCTGCCCGTTTCAACCTGGGGCGCGCGCTGGTGGAGGCCGGCAAGGGTGAGGAAGGCATCACACAATTGAAGAAGGCGAGCCGGCGAGGCGACGTTCTGTATCTCGCGGAGTTGGGGTATGCCTACGCGCGGACCGCGCAGCAGGATCGGGCGCGGGGAGTGCTCAAAAGGCTGGAGGCACTGGCAGAACGCGAATACGTCTCTGCGTACGAAACGGCCAAGGTCCACATAGGCCTGGGGCAGGAGGAGCAGGCGCTGGCATGTCTGGAGCGGGCCTACGCCGAACGAGCGGCGGGACTGGTGGCCGTGAAGGCGGAACCGGTTTTTGAAAACCTGCACTCGGACCCCAGGTTCCAGGCGTTGTGGCGGCGCATGGGGCTTCCAACATATGGCCCAAAGCGACTGCCGCGCCGATATGTTTCCTAAGATTTGATCTAAAGTTCCTCTGAACTTCAACGCCAAAAGGGGCTGTGGGCGAAAGCGGCATTCAAACTCGGTTACTTGGGTTTGCCGTTTTCTTCCACACAGAACTGCACCAGCGTGTCCTTATAGCCGGGCGTGAGCGCGGTGCGAATATCGGCTTCCCCGATCTCCTGAAACTCGAAGCTCATCTTGCCGTTAGCGCTAACCGTCGCCAGAAGATACCCATACACGTTGGCCATCCGGTGCTTGGGCTGCGTTGCCACGCCTCGCGGCAGTTGATAGAATCGGGCTCCCGCTGTACCCACGATCCATCCCGGTAGTATGCTTGCCGGGCCGCCGTTCTCTTGCCAGTAGGGGTTGTTGAAGACATCGTCGGCGTAGTAGTGGGTGTGACTCGCCAGAATGTAAATGTTCTTGTGATATTTGTTTCTGGCTGTGACCAGATCCCTATACAGCGTAAGGGCTCTTTGCTTTCCGTCCGCGCGATATTGGTCCATGCTGTGGTTGACGGCAAGGCTTCCGGGCAGAGCGGCGTGCATCCCTACGACCACGGTCTTCACATTGGCGTCCTTCTCATCCTGGTCTAGCACTTCCTCAAACCATCTGAGCTGCTCGGCATCGAACTTATGCGTTGAGGCATTATCTAGGTAGATAAAATCTACCGCCGCCACCACCCAGTGGTAATCCACCGACCGATACTTGTTTTTCGACAGGGGCGCATGAAGGCCCTGCGCGGGTAGGTACGCCTTGAAGGTGTCGAGGTAATCCTTTCGTTTCTTACCGCCGAGAAGCTCGTGGTTTCCGATTCCCAAGTACACTGGAACCGGTTGGAAGGGGGCAACCTGAGCATCGAGAAAGTTCGACCAGGCGATGGTGAGATAGTCTCCCTCGAGGGGTTCAAGCAAATACTTTGACCGCATGTCCTCGTCGCGCCTGGACATCCACCGGAAGTCCCCCAGGTGCCAGAAGAACAAGGGATTGCGCTTCTTAGCCTGCTTGGCGATAGCGGGCATAACCAGGTCGCCGCAGTTGCGCGAGTCACCGGAAACGGCGAACATCCACGGCGCTCCGGGCTGCGGGGGCTGAGGGCTAGTCGAAGGCCATCGAGCGTGCGACGAAAGAGTGATGAGGGTGAGAAAAACAAGGAAAGGACTCAAAGCCCCGGCCTTTGGAAAGACCTTGATGAGAAGCGTCATCCAACTCTTCGTTCTTATCGCCGACGTGGCCACTTGCCGTCGACGGAATAGCCTTCGAAGGCGAGTCTAGGCACGGGGCGTTTGCCTGTCAATGAGCATCAAAACAAGAAAAAGGGTAGGTGCGCAGTGGTCATCTCCCCGCGATCACCGAATACCTTAGCTGCTGTTTGACGATGTCGCGCGGATAGGTGATTGTCACCTCCGCCGGCTTGCCGGTCGATGGCTGGTGCAGTTTCAGGTCAGGGTTGATACCCACCCAATATGTGGGCAAGTCGAGCCTCTTGTAACGCTCAACCACCTGGTCGCGCCACTCCTTATTGAAGTGGATACCGTACCGGGTGATGAGCGACTTCGCGGCCTCGTAGTCACCTTCGGCTTTGATGCGCATCAGTTCAGACAGCAACATGCCCACGCCCTCGCGCATCTTCTGATAATTCGTCACCAGCATGTAGACCTTGCCATCGCGCACCACGGGCTGCAGGGCTCCCGTTTTGTCGTGAATGTAGTTCACGATCAGCTGTGTGCCGCGGCGGTGATCTTCCTCGATCGTATCACCGGTAGGGACTTCGCGAAGTTGCACCAGGGCAGCGCGTGCTTCGCCGTCATAGGCGGCCTTGGCGACGTCATAGCTGGGCATGGCGCCAAGCTCAACCAGTTTCGGGTCAAAGAAATTCCATAGCGCCATCAGGTCGGCGCGGGTCTCCTCCAGGGTGGAGTAATATTCCTTGATGTAATAAGCCGGTTCGCGCGTGAGCTGAGGATTCATTTTGCCGGAGCCGTGGCCGATGACCTCGTGCATGGCGGTGAAAAGGTCTTCAGCGAGGTCACCATACTTGCGCGCCCGCTCCAGTTCCGGTTGCGAATCGCAGAATTCCCGCGCTACCGTGTCACCCCGCGCTGCATTCAGAGCCCGTGTGGAGCCGGTAAAGATAAAGCTCTTGCTTCCGTATTTGTCGTGGATTTCTGCCTCGTTGGGCAGGTTCTCGCCGATAGTGTTGACGTCGAAGCCGCCGGTCTCAACCAGGGCCTCGACGGCATTCGCCAGCGGCGGCTGCGGTTTCTCCAGCTTGTACTTGTCGTCCCAGGGCGCGCGCTTCTCAAAATAGGCGGCGTTCTCGGCGAATCCTTTCATCAGTTTGTTCATTCTGGCGTCGATGGTAGTCACGAAGGCCTGGGAGGCTCCCTTCATTCCTCGGGCGTCGGTGTACACCTCGATGAAGCCGTTGCTGAAGTCGATGTCGGAGTTGTCCTTAACCCAGTCGATGTTGAATTGCCGCCAGTCGGCCGGGTGGCCAGTCTGGTAGTAGCGAATGAGGTCGCTCAGAACCACCTTTTGTGAGTCCGCCGCATAGGGAAGGGCCGCCTTCAAATAGCGGATTGCTAGGCCCAGTTCAGTGGCGTAGAGCCCGGGAGAGACCTTGCCGTCGGGCGTGCCGGCGCGGTAAACCTGCTCCACCAATTCCCCGTTCTTCTTCACCAAGCGTGAATTCAGAGGATACTCCTCAGTGAAATCCTTCAGGTCGATCAGGCTGACGCCCTGGTAGAGATTATTAGCGCTGGCCAGCAGCGGATCCTCGCCGTTAGGCGGGTTCTTGAGGGTCAGCATCGGCTCGAAGTCGGGGTCGAAGATCGGCTTCTCGAGCTCTTGGAGTTCCCGCGCGAGCTTCTGGGGCGTTCCGAAGCTTGCCCCATTCCTTAAAGCACGCTCGGCCGCCACCTTCAGATCGGCGGGCGTAAATTCCGGCAGGAACTTGCGCGAGGTGAAAGCGTTGTGGTTTCCACGGTTGCCCCAGAAAATTCTGGTGTAGTCGGTGACCTCCTTGAGTGCACCTGGATCGATTCCCCGGGGGTGTGTCAGGATCTGTTCCAGCAAGTGCTTTTCCCGCAGGCCGTAGACCGAGTTCTGGTCATACACAATTGGGTTGACGGCGATCGCCGCCATCGAGAGCCAGTACGCCAGGAGCTTCCGCTCCGAGGGGAGGTCTTTGAAGCTGTCCGCCTGAAGCTGGACAAAGCCCATCTGCCCCACGCGATCGACCAAGCTCCCCTGCTGAGACGCTCTCTCCTCGGTTGGCCCGGTCTTCGCCGGGCGGGGCTCAGGCGCCCCCTGTGGTCCAGCAGACTTGGCGGCAGCGGCAAAGACGAGGAGGCCACCGAAAACTAGAAACAGCTGTTTCGCGGACTTTACCCTCGAGGGCAGCGAAGGACTCAGCATGACACGTACCCTCTCCTCATCAGCCTGTTAGGATTGAACACGCGAGTCTCAAGTAACGGGTGTGCCACACTAGAAGACCTGAGGTATGGGACTTGACTTCTTGAGTCAAGTTTTTTGGCGACATCGCAAGCAAGAGACCTCTCACCCGGTCGCCTACGGCGACCACCCTCTCCCCGTGGGAGAGGGATGAAGTTTCTAAATTTCTTGCCCTGTCCCTGGGGGTCCCTGGGGAGAGGGTGGCGAGCGTAGCGAGCCGGGTGAGGGGTCCTGGTTCGTCGGTGTGAGGCCCAGCCTCGCTAGTATTGGCGGATCGCAAAGACTGACCGGGTGAGCCGGAGGGCCTGAGAGACTCGCTTGTATCCCATGAGCAACAACCTCGAATCCATCGTAGAATTGCACGGGAGCTGGCGCTGGAGACTCGTCGAAGCCGCCTCTCACGCGAACAGATCGTCAACCGGCATTGTCCAGCCGGGGACGGCAGGTTCGGCCTCGGCGATTTGGCCGCGTCGGTAAACGGTGGGGTTCAATGGGTCCGTGGCTCGATAAACACTCACCACTTCCGACCTCAGCACGTCCGCATCCCATACCACCTGGGTGCCGGCGGCGAAATAGTCGCGACGTTTAGCGGCCATCTCCCGCTCTGCCGCGGGGCCGTAGTTGTCTTCACTCCGCACTTCCACCGCGAAAATAGGAGCACCCTGCAGGAACTTGCCACGTGTGTCCGCCCCACGGTGGTAGGCCGCGTCAGGGCTAAACGACTTGCGGTTGGGCAGGTCGACGACAAACCCTGCGTTATCCGGATAGGCGCGGCCCACGCCCGTCCTTCGGGCGTGGGCACGGAGGGAGACAAAGATCTCTCCTGCAGCTCTGCTCGGTAGGGCGCCAGTGGGTGACATGAGTCGGAGTTCTCCGTTGACGATTTCGGCCTTGCCATTCTCAGGCACGTGGTAGAGGTCGTCG
>DATJKY010000737.1:0-4216 GCA_035490955.1 Terriglobia bacterium
CAAGGCGCAGCTCCTCTCGGCCGACGGCAAAATCATCCTCGCCGATCAGGATGGTACGCTGGCCCTCTGCAGGGTAAGCCCGCAGAAATTCGAAGTGCTCTCGAAGGCCTCTGTGCTCGAAAGCATCGCCTGGACGCCGCCGACGCTCGTGGGAACGCACCTGTACCTCCGCGACCGCCGGAACATCGAAGCGTTCGATCTCGGCCGATAGCCCCGCGTCCCGGGCCAGTCGCTCGCACGTTTAAGAGGTGGGCCGGAGCTTTTGCCCCACCCTGCTCACCTTGTCTTCCATGGTCTGCTCGCGAATCGCCCTTGCCTGCTGGCCGATAATTCCCCCATCTTGCTATTTCGGGTCACCCGAGCAGGCGCGCGGCGAAGAACCGGATGTCCGCGCTGACTTGTTCAGTTTCGGAGCGGTGCTTTACGAGATGGCCAGGGGCACCGAGTCTGGTTGCGGATTAGACCAATATGGCAAAAGGCGTGAGGCAAGACTGATGCCGCATAACGCTTACAGGAGCGCAGGCCGTCCCAATTGCGGACACATGAAACCCAAAACCGAACATTCGCTTCGACCTAAAGAAGTCTCAGCTTCGTATCTTCAAGGAACTGAAAGACTTGGTCGCAGTAAGAGTGGAGGAGAGAATGCTCTAACTTGTTCAGAGGATGCCTGAAATGCGAACCCTGCTTCAAGATTTCCGCTACGGCCTTCGGATTTTGGCGAAGAATCCCGGCTTCACCGCGGTGGCGGTGCTGACTCTTGCGTTGGGAGTCGGGGCCAATTTAACGATTTTCAGTTGGATTCGCGCTACCCTCCTTGACCCGATTCCCTCCGTGACGCACACGGCGGACCTGGTCAGCGTCATGCGGGGAGAGCGCAGTGAACATCCCATGCCTCCGTTCTCTTATCCGGACTATTTGGACTTACGCAGGCAGACGCATAGTCTGTCCGGGCTCCTGGCTTATCATCATGATTGGGTGGTTCTCACGGGCCTTAGCAAGCCGGAGCGCGTTTATGGCGAGACCGTCTCCGCCAACTATTTTGAGGTGCTCGGCGTGAAGCCTCTGCTCGGGCGAGTTTTCAATCCGGGCGAGGAGGAGAAACGCGGAAGCACGCCCCCGGTGGTGATCAGCTACGCCTTCTGGCAGAGCCATTTTGGAGGAGATCCGGCGATTATCGGCAAGTCCATCCAACTCGACCGGATGTTGTGTTTAATCGTGGGGGTGGCTCCGCCAGGATTCCAAGCCTGCGCAACGGGAGTGAGAATGGATCTTTGGGCGCCGCTGGTGTATGGCAATGACAACTTCAGCGATCGCGGCGATTATTGGCTCAACGTGCTGGGAAGGTTAGCGCCCGGCGTCAGCCGTCGCCAATCCGAACAGGAGCTGAATCTGCTCATGCAGCGGCTCGTTGCGCAATATCCTGACTCCCACCGGGGCCCCAACCAGATCACGCTCGATCCTCTCTGGCGCTCGCCTTTCTCGGCTAACGTCTACTTGGCTGAGTCGCTGCCCATGCTGCTGGGACTGGCGGGAGTGCTGCTCTTGCTGGCCTGCGCGAACGTGGCAAACCTGCTGCTGGTACGCGGCGTTGCGCGGCGCCGCGAGATTGCTTTGCGATTGTCGATGGGCGCGAGCCGCTGGCGCCTGGTGCGCCAGTTCCTGTTGGAAAGCCTGTTGTTGTCCCTGGCGGCCAGCGCCGTCGCTATGCTTGTGACGAGTTGGACGGCGGGTACCTTCGCCGCGTTCTTCCCGCCTATCGACCTTCCCCTCGCAATCAACGGGCGGGTTGACTTCAGCGTATTCCTGGTCGCTCTGCTGGTTTCAGTAATCACTGCCATGGTTTTCGGCGTGCTGCCCGCGCTGCGAATCTCCCGGCTGGCCCCGGTGTCAGTCCTGAAGGAAGAGGCCCTCAGCGTGTCGGGCGGACTGCACAGGTCGCGCCTCGCGACCCTTCTCGTCGTGACGCAGATCTCATTATCCCTTCTCCTGCTGATCTGTGCCGGATTGTTTACGCGCAGCATGGAGAAGGCTCAGCATTCGGACCTGGGCTTCGACCCGAGCCACGTGATGCTCGCGTCTTTCCAACTGGGACCGGCAGGATACTCGGACAAAAAAGGAATTGAGTTCTCCCGCCAACTCCTGGGCAAGCTGGCCGACTTGCCGGGGGTTCAGTCCGCGACCGTGGCGGATTTCTCTCCCCTCAGCTTTACCATTCACACGGAGCGCTATGTGCAACCTGAGGGATACATGCCGCGGTTGCACGAATCGATGGAAATGGACCGCGCCCGGGTCGGCCCCAATTACCTGCGAACGGTGGGAACCCCGCTGGTGGCCGGACGTGAGTTCACGTTCCAAGACGTGGAGGGCTCGCAACCAGTCGCCATGGTGAATGAGGAATTCGTCAGGCGGTATTGGCCGGGCCAAGATCCCCTGGAAAGGAAAATTCAGTTGCATGGTCGATGGCTGGCGGTAGTCGGCGTGGTGCGCAATGCCAAATACCGCCTGCTGAACTACAGCCCGGCGCCCTGCATCTTCCTGCCGGTCTTTCAGGACTATGACGACGCTCTGACGGTGCACGTGCGAGTGGCTGGCGATCCCCAAGCCTTCGGTCCAAGGCTGGAGAGGAGCATTCAGGAGCTTAATTCGGACTTGCCGGTATACCAATTGCTGCCGCTGAGCAAAAGCATGCAGATGGGGAGTGTCTTTCAACGCATCGCGGCAACCTTTGCCGGCGCGTTGGGGCTCCTGGCGCTCACCCTCGCGTCCGTGGGGATTTACGGCGTCGTTGCCTACACGACCCGGCAGCGGACACACGAAATCGGCATTCGCATGGCGCTGGGCGCGAGGCGTGGACACGTCCTGATCTTGGTGCTGCGCCAGGGGCTCCTATTGACCGCGGTTGGCTTGGCAACAGGGTTTGGATTGGCTTACGCGGTTACGCCGTTGCTGAGGAGCACGCTGTACGGAGTGGCAGCGACGGATTCCGCCACCTACACGTGTGTCGCTGGTCTGCTGTGCGTGGTAGCGCTCATCGCTTGCTACATCCCCGCCCGGCGCGCGACCAAGGTCGAGCCCGTCGTGGCCCTAAGATACCAGTAGAGCAGTAATGAGCGGGCAGCGATAGCGCATCGGGGTGTGGTCCTTGCGGCCAAGCCGCTGGCTCCCGAAATCAACCTCGGCTGGCTAATCCTCAGCAATTACGTGCTGGACTCTCTCTGGTGCGGTTTTGGGGCCGTGGGAATGGAAGTGTGGCCAAAACCCGGCGTACACGGTCATCCCGCGTGGTGGGAACACAGTCTACTCATGGCGGTAGTCTGGTCGGTGCTTTCGGCCTGCTGGCTTCCTGGCTTGGCATGGTCCAGGCAGTCTCGCCGGATGGAACCGATCACCTTTCCACATAGGCCCTTGGCCATGGACTGGCGGTCAGGTTCGCATAATTGCCCGTGTCTTGATGGGAGTCAAGGACCCCGTCGAGAATGCCGTTGCGAGAGTTCGAGTTGATCTGCTACTTCCACGCTAGAGTGGGGTCCAGAAGAAGGGGGCAGGTCAAGCTGACCCACACATCCCTATTAGCACTAGGGCCAGCTTGCTCGACCGGTCATTTCTGCCTAGGCACAAACATGTCCGCTTCGGTCAGCCCGCATTTCTGGGCCATCTGGTAGCAGTAATGGAAGTGGGCAGCGTTTTGGTTGCGCGCATCGGTGCCGAAGGTAAATTTCAGGCTGGCTCGTTTGGCTTGCAGGATGAAGCTTTCGTCAGGGACATGCGCTACCTCGTTGATTTCGATTGCGATCTTTCTGTCGCGAGGTCTTTGTGCGCGATCCCCACACAGGCTGATGATGCGCTGCACCCGCCGGGACGTCCAAAGCTCCTTGTACTGGCGCGCGATCGGGACCGGGAGGAAGGTTGGCCAGGCAAAGATGTCGATGGGCTCGGTGGTCAGCACTTGCTCGATGAAGCGCATATAGCCCGTCATGAATTCTTCTTCGTCATCGACCATGGTATCGATTTGCCAGATCGCCAGCCAGCCGCCCTCGGGACGAGGCAGCGTGAGCGCGTCCATCAGAATGTAGTCGAGTTCGTCCAAAAGGCTTTTCGAAAAGCTTTTCGACCAGCCCGCATACACCGGCTGCAGTCCGATGCGGACCGGATATCTGCGCAGGCCATCGATGTATTGCTTGAGGTCGGCGTCGGTGTTGATGGGGAAGCCCGGGCC
>DATJKY010000738.1:0-3361 GCA_035490955.1 Terriglobia bacterium
TTCATGGTGTCATTCTCCTATTCGAAATTAGTGGTAGCCACCGGGCTTCCGCCCGGCGGTACTCTAGTTAGGCCAGCGATGAATCAACGATGGCGAGGGTATGTTTCCCGGGCACGTAATCGACGCTTGTCACACCGAGCAAGCTGCGCAACTGCTCCGCAGGCACCTTCAGGGGTCCTGGAGATGGGGCTGTGCCGGGCTGAGGTTGAGGAAACGCGGTCGACGTGGCTGTGTGGAAAGTTATGTTTCCTTCGACCTTCTGCATGGTCTGGTGGATGTGTCCGTTCAATACCGTGACTGAACCAAATCGCTTGAGATACGAAAGTGCCTGGGCGCTGTCTTCGGTGCCCCAGCCCCACTCGGGATACACGGCCCAGAGGGGAATATGGGCGAATACCACGATAGGCGTGCTGGCCGAGAGGCCCTTGACATCATCTTCCAGCCACTCCAATTGCTCAGACCCCAAGGTGCCGAGTCCGCCGGCCTTGAGGTTCAGCACGTTGACCAGGCCGATGAAGTGCACCCCCTTGTTGCCGAAGCTGTACCAGCCTGCACCTTTCGCCGTCTTACCGTAGCGATCGAGGTATTGTTGGCCGTTGTCCTCGAGAACGTCGTGCTCGCCCGGGACAAAGAAGACTTGCTTAGCTTTGGCGCTCTTTAGTATCTGGTCCACGGTGTCGAACTCCGTGGGTTTGGACAGGTGGCTGATATCGCCGGTATGCAACAGAAAGGCCGGCTCGACCGGCGCGGCGTTAATCTTATCCACCGCTGCTTGCAAGGTAGCGACGACATCAGGGTTAGCCGCTTTGTTGAACCCCATGTGGCTGTCGCTGATTTGAACGAACTCCAGTTCGCCGTCCAGGGCGCTGGCCGCCAGGCTGGCCGGGTCGCTGAGGCTATACGACCTCAGAACCCCTCCCTTGATCACGCATAGGGCGCCTGTGCCGGCCCATGCCATGCACTTCAGGAACCCGCGGCGGTCTACTCCGTCGTTGTTGTGATTGTGAAGAATGAGCTCGTCCTTTTGTCTTCGCATCGGTCCTTTCCTCCCGTTCTCACCGCGACCATCGCGGATTCTGCCTGCTCCACCCGGATAGACTGTCCGTCCCGCCGAAATATTCCCGGCCGACGTGCTGTTTCAGCAGCGGGAATAAAACCGACGTAAAATCAGTCTCATAGTTGGCGGGAAAGGACGGGCGCTTGGAAGAACCGGATAAGCTCAGGCGCTTCGAAGAGGCGGTACTACCGCACCTGGACAGCGCGTACAACCTCGCGCGCTGGCTCATCCGAAATGATCACGACGCGGAGGACCTGGTGCAGGAAGCTTGCTTGCGCGCCCTGAAGTCGTTTGAAGGCTTTCGTGGCGGCGATCCGCGCGCCTGGCTACTGACGATCGTCCGGAATACTTGCTATACGTGGCTGCAGCAAAACCGTCTGCAGGAGCTCACCACGGCTTTCGACGAAGAAATCCACACGGCGGAAGAGCACTCCCGCAGCCCGGAGGCCTTATTGCTTGAGAGTGCGGACGCAAGCCGTGTTCAAGGCGCGTTGGAGGAGTTGCCGCCGAAGTTTCGCGAAGCGATCGTCTTGCGTGAACTGGAGGGTATGTCGTACAAGGAGATTGCCGAACTTTGTGGCATTCCTGTGGGTACGGTCATGTCTCGTCTAGCGCGCGCCCGCCAATGCCTAGAGCGATACTTCACAGGTCCGGTAAAACAAGGAGCCCTGCTGTGAGCTGTCCGCAGAATGAAACGCTGATCCACGGGTACGTGGATGGTGAGCTCGATTTATTGAACGCGCTCCGGCTTGAGGCTCATTTGAAGGAGTGCCCGAGCTGCGCGCTAGCGTACGAGAATCACAAGGCCTTGAGCCGCACCCTGAAGAGTGGCCCTTTTTACTTCAGGGCTGCCGGCGACCTGGGGCAGCGCATCCGAACTGCCCTTGTTGAATCCAATCCGGCGGCCAGCCGGCCCATAGCTTCAGCCCGGAAGGCGACGTGGCTAAGACTGTCAAGGCCCTCCTGGGCTTTGTTGGGTGTTGCGGCCTCCCTGGCTCTGGTCGCGCTGGTAGCTCTACGGTTCGTACCGTGGCCTCAACATCCTTCGCCGGACGAGCTTCTGGCTCAAGACGTCCTGGCCAGTCACGTCCGCTCACTGATGGCCAACCATTTGACGGATGTACCCTCTTCCGACCAGCACACCGTCAAGCCGTGGTTCGATGGTAAGCTCGATTTCGCGCCGCCTGTCGAGGACTTGAGTGCCCAAGGATTTACGTTGGTAGGCGGACGCCTCGACTATCTTGCCGATAGGCCGGTAGCCGCCCTGGTCTACCAACGCCGGAACCACTTCATTAATCTGTTCATCTGGCCCTCCACGGAGCGATCAGCGCAGAAGGCGGTCATGCGCCAGGGCTACGATCTCATACATTGGACCCACTCCGGGATGACCTACTGGGCGGCGTCGGACTTGAACTACAGGGAGCTCGCTGAGTTTGTACGCCTCGTTCAAGATCGAATCCCACCGTAAGCAGTTCACCTCAGTATCATTAGCCATAAGGCAAGCAGAAATGGGGCGCCCTTCTAAAGAAGAAATACGAACGGTAGAGCGACGAGGCCGTAGTAGACCTCAGAATGCATCTGCACCAGAAAGCGCTGGACGGTCTCGCTGCTTCCGGGTTTGGCGAATTAAGACGCTCGCCCAGCTCTGCTCCTTTCGCGATTATCTCTGTACGACCCCCGCAGCGGCACGGTTATTGAGAGCTTTGCCAGCGAAGCAGTCTCTGACAGGCTGCCGGCAGTGGCGGTCGTAACCTGGACGTCGCTACAGTTGTTCACGTCGCCGCCCGAATCCGTCTTCACAATGTAAGCTTCATTCTGATTGTTGAACTCGAGCGTCCATTCCCCAGAAACGAAGCCGCCGTCACTCGTCAGGCCTACCTTCTGGAATGTTGCTGCGTAATTTGGATTGCCGTAAGCCTTCTGCCACAGTGCGTTACCGCCAGAGTCGGTTTTCACATCCAGGCGTTGTAACCGCCGTAGTAGCCGATACCGGTGTAGAATTGCCGGGAAAGGGCGTATCCACCGTCGCTTGTTCTTGGTGACGCGAATTCGCGCAACAAATTTGCCGTATCAGGGCACGACTTCAGTCGTGCCGCCACTGGCGTCTGCCGCCGTCGGCTTTAGCCGCTGCCACCCCATCCCTCAGGGCCTAAAGGCCTTGGCGATCATCGGGGGCACTGCGTTGGGCACGCCTGAAGGCCAATACTGTTCACTTAATTATCCTAATGCTTCGTGCGACATCAATTCGGACCTTGCTCAGTTTCTGGCGGCGGCGCACCGGAAACTTGCTTTGCTGCCGCCTGA